>NZ_JBVJBI010000002.1:244494-470453 GCF_055589745.1 Kitasatospora sp. NPDC041917
GACGACTTCGGCACCGGCGGCCACGACCTCACCGTCAGCCACAACCAGGACGGCCGCCTGGAGGTCTTCGCCTCCGGGCCCGCCGGCGTCTACCACAGGTACCAGACCGACCCCACCAGTTGGTCCGGCTGGGAAGCCACCGGCGGCCCCGCCGACTCCCGGCTGACCAGTGGACGTTCGCCGGACGGCCGGGTGGAGGTGTTCGCCATCAACGGCAGTACGGCGCAGCACATCTGGCAGACCGGCCTGAACGCCCCGTACGGCCAGTGGGACACCTTCGGCACCGGCGGCACCGAGATCGGCGCGGCGAACAACGCCGACGGCCGGATCGAGGTGTTCGGCTCCAACACCGACGGGGTCCACCACAAGTGGCAGACCGGCTTCTCCACCTGGTCCGAATGGGCCTGGCTGAACACCACCCACGGACCCGCCACCGGCTGACCACGCCGGTAACCCCCCCCTGGAGCACAGCGATGCACCCGATCAGCAGGCGCGGCCTGCTGCGGGCGGCCGGAGCGGGAGCACTCGTGCTCCCGCTCTCGGGCCGTACCGCCTCAGCGGCATCGGCCGAACCGCCCCACCTGTGGGTCGGCGCCGGCCCGTTCGCCCACGTCCACGACCCCTCCACCGCGCGCCGCCGCTACCTCAACGACCACACCGTGGTCCAGGCCGACGGGCGCTGGCACCTGTTCAGCATCGTCGGTGACAGTGCGCCACCCGGGCAGGCGCCCGACAGTTCGGCCGAGGTCTCGCTCGCGCACGCCTCGGCGCCCTCCCCGTCCGGGCCGTGGAGCAGCCACCCGGACGCGCTGACCGTCGACCCCTCGTACTTCGGCGAGGAGCACCTGTGGGCCCCGCACGTCGTCGAGTCGGGCGGCGTCCACTGGATGTTCTACGCAGCGGGCGGGCGCGCCGGGGCGGCGATCAACGCCGCGACCTCCACCGACCTGTCCACCTGGACCAGGCTGCCGTCCGGGCCGCTGTTCCGCGGGACCGCCGCCCGCGATCCGATGGTGCTGCGGATCGGCGGCCAGTGGGTGATGTACTACACCGAGCTGTCCGCCCCCGGCGGGCACCACCAGGTCTGCTACCGGCGCTCCACCGAGCTGCTGACCTGGAGCGAGCCCGGCGTGGCCTTCGCCGACGCGGCCACCGCCGCGGACGGCGTCTCGATCACCGAGTCGCCCTTCGTGGTGGCCCGGGACGGCTGGTACTACCTGTTCCTCGGACCGCGCAACGGCTACGAGGGCACCGACGTCCTCGCCTCCCGCGACCCGTTCCGCTTCTCCCTCGACGGCCGCTCCGGCCATGTGCCGGGCCACGCCGTGGAGGTGGTCACCGACGGGCAGCAGTGGTGGGCGAGCGCCGCCGGCTGGTTCCGCCGAGGCCTGTACCTGGCGCCGCTGGACTGGCGGTCCACCCCGCCGCCCTGGCAGAGCCCGGACAACCCGGTCGCCGCCCCGGACGTCCAGGGCCGGCTCAACGTGTTCGCCCTCGACGCGGCCGACCGGTCGATGCTGCGCCGTGTCCAGACCGACCCGGACTCCGACACCTGGTCGGACTGGGAGGTGTTCGGGACGCCCGCCGGCGCGGTGCCCGTGCTGGGCCGCAACGCCGACGGCCGGCTGGAGGTGTTCTCGCTCGCCCCCGACGGCGCCGACCTGCACCACCGCGTCCAGCGGACGGACGGCGACTGGTCGGACTGGGAGGTCTTCGGCGGCCCGGCCGGCGCCGCCCCCGCCGTCGCCCGGAACGCCGACGGCCGGCTGGAGGTCTTCGCCCTCGCCCCCGGCGGCGCACTGATCGCCCGCCGCCGCCAGGCCTCGCCCGGCTCGACCGGCTGGGACGACTGGGACGCGGGCTTCAGCGGTCCGGTGGGCGCTCCGCCGGTCGTCGCCGCCAACGCCGACGGCCGGCTGGAGGTGTTCGTGCTCGCGCCCGGCGGCGCGGCGCTGCTGCACCGCTGGCAGACCTCGGCCGGCGGCGCCTGGTCCGCATGGGAACGCTTCGGGACGCCCGCCGGGGCCGCGCCGCGGGTGGCCCGCGACGGCACCGGGCGGCTGAACGTCACCGCGATCGCCCCCTCCGGCACGGCCGCCTTCCAGCGCCGCCAGTCGGTGCCCAGCGGCGGCTGGGACGCCTGGCAGCCACTGCTCGGCTGGTCCACGGCGGCGCCACTGACGATCGCCGGCGCGGACGGCCGGTTGGAGGCCTTCTCCCTCTCCCCCGGCGGCGAACGGCTGGCCCACCGCTGGCAGTCGGCGCCTGCAGGAGCGTGGGAGCCTACGGGCGTGTTCGGCGAGGACTTCGGCGAGCCCGGCCTGGTGCTCGCCGCGCCGCCCTCGGCCGCGGCCGACTCCACCGGAAGGCTGCACGTCTTCGCGGTGACCGAGGACGGCCGGCTGCGCACCCGCGTTCAGGACCGTCCCGGCGGCGGCTGGCGACCGTGGGCCGCCTTCGGCGACCGCCCGATGGCACCGCTGCGTCCAGGGGCGCCGATGCTCTGACCGAACACCCGTGCACTCCGCTTCCACCTTGTCAAGTAGCCTGCCGCTCCGGTTTATTGTCGTACGCGAAGAGGTACCGTTCGTCCGTCCGGCAAGAGTCGGCGCGCGAGACGGGACGGTGCGCGGGACGGAGGAGCGGTGCGCGGGATTGTCGTCCACCTGCCGGCGGGGAACGGCGGCGACACGGTGACCTTACGACTCGGTCCGGGAGAGCGGGCGCGCTTCGGCCGCGGATCCGCTCACAGGCCGGTGGAACTGCGCCTCGGCGACGAGTCGGTCTCCCGGCTGGCCGGTGAGATCCACGCGACCGACGACCACTGGCAGTTGAGCAACCTCAGCAACTCGCACGCCTACCTGGTGGAGAACCCGGAGGGCGCCGGCGAGTACCTGCGGGTGCCGCCACGGCGGGTCGGCGCACCGATCCCCTTCGAGTTCTCCCGGGTGGTGCTGCCCTCCCGGCGGGAAACCCCGCTGTCCTTCCAGGTGTTCGCGCCCGACCACGTCTACCTGGACCTGGACGCCCGCGGTGGCTCCTGGGAGAGCCGCACCATGACGGCGTACTCGCTGGACGAGACCGCCACCTACTTCCTGGTCCTGGTCGCGCTCTGCGAACCATGGCTGCGCGACCACTCCCCCGCCACCGTGCCCACCACCCCGCAGGTGGTCGCGCGGTTGCACGGCCACCCCTCCTGCGCCCGTCTCACCGCCCGCGCGGTCAGCTCGCACCTCGACTATCTCGCCGCCGAGAAGCTCCGCATCGACCTGCCCGACGGCGACCGCGCGGACCGCCGCAGCGGCAAACGCGAGGCCGTGGTGGGGCTCGCCCTGAAGTTCGGCATCGTCCGCGAGGAGCACCTCGTGCTCCTGCCGGACCCCGGGCCCGGCCGGTCCGGACGGTAGGGAGGGCCGGCCATGCCGCAGAACCCGGCCTTCCCCGGGGACGGCGAGGAACTTCTACCGACCGGCCACCGGGTCGGAGAGTGGACCGTCACCGGGCTGATCGGTGAGGGCGGCTGGGCGACGGTGTACGCCGCCCGCCGGGCCGACGGCGGCGGCGGGGCGGATGACACGGTCGCCCTCAAGGTGCTGCTGACCGCCGGACTCGCGCCCCGCCAGGCCCGCCAGGTCGCCGAAGCCGCCCGGCGCGAAGCCGAGTTGGGCCGTACCGCCCCGCACCCCCGGCTGGTGCGGCTGCTCGATGCCGTCGTCCTGGCCGCCCCCGACCAGCCGTCGCTCGACGGCGCGATCGTCCTGGTCATGGAACGCGCCCGGTGCACCCTGCGCGACCTGCTCGCCATCGGCATCGACGAGGCCTATGGCGCCAGGATCGTCACCGGCATCTGCGAGGGCCTGGCCCACCTGCACCGCTCCGGCTGGGTCCACACCGACCTCAAGCCGGAGAACGTCCTCATCGGCGCGGACGGAGAGGTCCGCCTCTCCGACTTCGGCCTCGCCATCGAACTCACCGGCACCCACGGCCACGGCTCCCCGATGGGCACCCCCGACTACCTCCCGCCGGAGCGCTGGAAGGAACCCCTCGGCGAGCACGGCGTCAAGATCCGTACCACCGCTGACATCTGGGCGCTCGGCATCGTGATCCACGAGGTCTTCGCCGCCGGCGGCCGGCCGTTCCCCGGCGCCACCTCCGCCGCCCGCTGCGCCGCCACCCAGCAGTACGCGGAAGGCCGCGCTGCCCTGCGGCTGGCCGCCGTCGTCCCCCCGTTCTGGCGCGCCCTGGCCGCCGACTGTCTCGCCCCCACCCACACCGCCCGCGCCCCGCACACCGCGGAGAGCCTGCTCGCCCGCATCCGCGCCCACCGCCCCGGCCGGCGCGCGCGCCGCCCGAACCCTCGCCCTCGCACCGCTCTGCTGGCCCTGGCCTCCTGCGCCACGGTCGCCGTCACCGGCACTGCCCTCTGGCCGCACCCGGGACCGTCCGGACAGCCCGCCCACGTCCGGGTCTTCAACACCGAACGCGGCTGTCAGGACCGCACCGACCGCGACCCCCGGTGCAGCCTCGGCCTCGCCGTCGACCCCCTGCGCCCCTACACCGCCGACAACGTCGTCCCCGTGCGGGTCTGGCACAACGACACCCTCGACGCCGACTGCCAACTCCCGACCGGCCTCCCCGTCATCAACGAGGAGGACCTCGTCTCCACCCTCTGGTACCGCATCCGCCTGCCAGGACCCACCACCGCCTGGCTCCCCGCCGTCCGCACGAGGGACCGTCCGGCCCTGCTCCGCTGCCTGTGACCGCCGCCGGCGCGGCTACCGTCCGTTCCGGCCCGCCTCCCTCCTCGCCGGCAGTCCGCGTGGCCCGCGCCGCGCAGCAGCAGGCCGAGCGAGAGCATCGCGGACAGGCCGAGCAGCACCGTGGACCAGAACCAGAAACGTAGCCATGTGTCGGGGACAGGCGGCAGGATCGCCGGCACGGCCGGATACAGGACCAGCAGCCACCCCAACCGCCGTTCCGCTCCGGACTGTTGGTGCAGCTGCCTGGCCGCCCTCCTGCCGCAGATCGAGCGCACCGAAGAGACGGCCGTCCTGCTCCGCTCGTTCTGGAACGCCCTGTGAAGCGCGTCGCGCGAGGGCTTGGCGGCGGGTGCAACGCGCAGGTCCCGGCCCCGGACCGCCTCGTACACGCCTGCCGGTAGGCCATCGCTCAGCGGCGCGGCCGCGAAGGAGTGCTCGTGGCCGGGGCCGGCGACGAGGGCCGGAGCGACGAGGGCCGGCGGATCGAAGAGTGCTGCGGTGCGCTCCGCCGTGTCGGCGAGCAGGCGGTCGACCGAACGGACCGCCTGCTCACGTTCCTCGTCCGGGAGCGGCAGGCCCCGGCCGTCGACGGCGAGGTGGACCTTCGTGGTCCTTCCGGATCCTCACGGCCACCGCTTGCCGCCCAGGGGCACACCGTCGGTCCCAGGGTTGGATACCACGCTCATCCCCTGCCCTCCGGACGGACAGCCGGCGCGGACAAACCGTCGAGCTCGCGCCCGATCGCCTCCCGCAGGCCGTCGTGCTCCGGTCCGAGCGCCATTGCCGGATCGCGCCAGTTCTCCGCGGAATACAGCCACACCGGGCGGCGGACGAGCTCCGGGCTCTCCCACTCGAACCGCGGCCACACGTGCGCGTGCAGGAAGTTGTCGGTGTTGCCGAGGATCTCCAGGTTCACGCGCCGGAACTCCGGGTCCAGCCGCCGGCAGACCCGCTCCACGGCCTCAGCCAGCCGGTCCATGTCCGCCAGGAAAGCCGTTCGTTTGCCGCGCGGGAGATCGGACAGCCGCTGCACACCGGGCTCGTCCACCAACAGGACCGAGTAGCCGGGCAAGAACTGCACGTCGCCGATCACCGCGAAGCCGGCGTCGAGCCGCCGGAGCACCGTGGGGTTCGTACCTTTCAGCGCACTGCCGATCCTGTCGCCCCGCCAGTCCTTCACCATGACACCGCACCCCGTACAAGCGTGACCGAGCAGGCCCGGCCGAATGATGGTCGCTGGTCGCTCCCCCGGCTCCGTGCCATGTTCGCATCCGGCCGAGGTGAACCGTGGCGTCGGCCGGGATCGACCGGCCTCATCATCCCCTCCCCCGCGGGGAGGAGCCGGGATCGGAAGGGGCTCGACGCTGCTGACCGAGCGCCGGCGAACGCAGGTCCCTCCTCGGCGGTCGCCTCGGTGGGCCGTCACGTGCCGATCTCCGGGAGCGGGCGCGGGGCCCGCGCCGGGGAGGCCCGGCGGGCGGGCGCTCCCCGGGGCGGGGTGGGTCAGCTTCCGGCGGGGGCGCGGTGGCCGTGGCGGAAGAGCGGGGCGCGGGTGTCGAAGGGGACGTCCTCGCGGGACGCGGCGACGGCGGCGTCGGAGGCCGGCAGGTCGAACGGGAGGGTCGCGGTCATCGGGGCGCGGCCGAGGGCGGCGTCCAGGACGACCTCGTCCGCGGCGCCGAACTCCCCGATCAGCAGGGCCGCGTGCGGGGCGAGCGGGGTGAGCACGGCGGGCCGTTCCAGCTGGGCGGCGAAGACCGTGGGGACGGCGGCGGCCAGGGCGGTGAGCCGCTCGACCTCGGCCGCCTCGAACTCCAGCGAACCGCTGTGGAAGTGCTGTTCGAGCATGCCCTCGCGCCGCTCGTACGGGGTGGCGAGGCGGACGACGGCCAGGTGGGCCTGCTCGGGGTGCTCGACGAGGGTGCCGTACCCGGCGGCGACCTGCGGGTCGATGCCCTGGACGTAGAGCCGGGTGGCGGCGGTGGCGGTGCGCGGCTCGCCGGCCAGGTGGACCACGGAGCGGCGCTGGACCTCGCGGCCGAGCGCCCGGCCCTCCGGGGTGCCGACCAGTTCGGCGGCGGCCTCCACGTCGACGTACGGGTCGTCGAAGAGGCCGAGGCGGAACTTGTCGCGCAGGATGCGGCGGGCCGACTCGTCGAGCCGGGCCTCGGTGACGGCGCCGGAGCGGACGGCGGCCAGGATCAGCTCCGGGTCGGTCTCGCCGCCGAGCTGGTCGGCGCCCGCGTCGAGGGTGAGCACGACCTGCTCGGCGACGGACAGCTCCTCGACGCCCCAGTGCCGCGGCGGCAGGGTGACCACGCCGGGGACACTCATGCCGGTGATGGCGTTGAAGTCGGTGCAGACCACGCCGTCGAAGCCGTAGCGCCCGCGCAGCAGGCCGGTGATGACGTCCCGGTTGAAGTTGGCGCCGACCTCGGCGAGGCCGCTGCCGGAGGGGATCGCGTAGGCGGGCATGATCTGCGCGGTGCCCGCGGCGAACGCCGCCTCGAAGGGGCGCAGGTGGGTCTCCAACTCGCCGCCGGGGTAGACCAGTCGGCGCCCCGCGGCGAAGTGCGAGTCCTCGCCGCCGGCCTGCGGGCCGCCGCCGGGGAAGTGCTTGGTCATGCAGGCGACGCTGTCCGGGCCGATCCGCTCGCCCTGGAGGCCCTCGATGTAGGCGGTGATCATGCGCGAGGCGCGCTCCGGGTCCTCCCCGAAGGTGCCGCTGATCCGGGCCCAGCGGGGCTCGGTGGCGAGGTCGGCCATCGGGTGGATGGCGACCCGGATGCCGACGGCGCACAGCTCGCGGCGGATCAGGTCGGCGTAGCGGCGCACCAGTTCGGGATCGTCGGTGGCGGCGAGGCCGATCGGCTCGGGGCCGGTGCTGAAGCCGCCGCCGGTGTGGGCGGTGGCCGGGTTGGCGGTGAAGCCGTGCCGGGGGTCGGAGGAGAGGGTGACCGGGATGCCCAGCCGGGCGGCCGCGGCGAGGTCCTGGACGTGGTTGTTCCACGCGGCCATCGCGCGCGGGTCGGGGACGGCCATCATGGCGAAGTGGGTGAGGCCGCGTTCGGTGATCAGGTCGGCGCCGGAAGGGAACGGCGGGTGCTCGCCGGGGAGCATCCGGCCGTGCAGCATCAGCGCGGCCTTCTCCTCCGCGGTCATCCGGCCGAGGAGGTCCTCGACCCGCTCCTCGACGGGCAGCCGCGGGTCCTCGTAGGGCTCCATGGTGCCGTTGTGGTTGAGGTCGCGGAAGGGCGTGCCGTCGGTGTGGTGCAGGAGGGTCGTCGTCATGCCGTCACCTCGGCGGCGTTCGACACGGCGGTGCGGGCGGCGGCCTCGGTACGGGCGGCCTTGGCGCGGAAGGCGTCCAGTGTCTCGGCGGTGGCCCCGCAGGCGGCCAGGAAGGCGGCGGCGCCGCCGTGCTTGGTGCGGACCAGGTCGAGGAAGGCGCTCATCGCCCCGGCGGGGGCCTCCAGCAGCGGGGCGGGGACGACCAGTCGGCCGGCCTCGACCTCGTTGAGGGCGGCGCGGTTGCGGTCGGCGAGCCCGGCCCAGATCTGCTGGATCGCCTCGTTGGTGCGGGCGTAGTCGGCGACGATCTCCTCGGCGGGCACCCCGAGCAGCTCCAGCAGCAGCGCGGTGAGCAGCCCGGTGCGGTCCTTGCCGGCGGCACAGTGCACCAGCACCCCGCCGGGGCGGGCGGTGGCCTCCACGGCGGCGGCCAGGGCCTGCGGCGCGGACTCCGCCATCAGCAGGTAGAAGGCGCCGAGGTCCTCCGCCGTGGTCATGGTCAGCATGGCCTGGGCCAGTTCGTCGTTGGTGGGCTCGATCCGGGCGGCGACGACGGCGATGCCGGCGGCCTCGGCGGCGGCCCAGTCCTCGGGGCTGCTCTCGGCCTCGCCCCGGAGGTCGACCACGGTGGTGACGCCGTGCTCGCGCAGCTGGGCGACGACGTCCGCGTCGGCGGCGGGGAAGGGCTGGGCGGAGCGGAACAGGGCGCCGGGACGGATCCAGCGGCTCGCGGGGTCGGCGAGCACGGCGGGGTCGCGGAAGTTGACCAGGGACATGCGGGGGCCTTTCGGGATGTGCGAAGGGTCTTGCGAAGGGTGTGACGAAGGCGCGCGACAGGACCGCGCGAGGGGTGACGCGGGGGTGAGGAGGGGGAGTTGGGCGTGGGGTGCCGTCCGGGCGGCCGGCGGCACGCCCGGGGACGGGGTCGGGGTCGGTGGCGGGGGTCGGTGACGGGGTCGGTGGCGGTTCGGGTCAGCCCGCCGCGGCGAGCACGTCCCGGTAGGCCTTGACCCAGCCGGCCAGCGTGGCGCTCTCCTGACCGATCAGGATGTGGCGCCGCACCATGCCGCCGAACATCGCGCCGAGCGCGGTCGGGCGCAGGTCGGTGTCCGGGTCGACGTCGAGCCGCTCGGCGGCGATGGTGACGGTGCGTTCGATGAAGGCGTCGATGACGACCAGGGCGTAGTTGTGGACGGAGTGCACTTCGAGCAGGCCCCTGCGCAGCCGCCGCCGGCGCTCGGTGTGCTCGACGGGCTCCTCCAGCCGTCCGCCGGTGACGGTCAGCGCGTGTTCGAGCGCGGCCCAGAGCGGGAGTTCGGCGGGGGCGGCGGCGAAGGCGTCGAGGACGACCTGGCCGAAGTCCCAGCCGAAGAGCAGGGCCTCCTTGGCCGGGTAGTAGCGGAAGAAGGTGCGGTGGGCGACGTCGGCGCGGCGGCAGATCTGGTCCACCGTGGTGCGCTCGTAGCCCTGCTCCTCGAAGAGTTCGAGCGCCGCGGTGCGGATGCTGTCGCGGGTGCGCGCCTTCTTGCGGTCGCGCATGCCCGGCTCCGCCGCGGTGTCCGTCCCCTGCATCGTTCTTCCGCTCCTGTTCGGTGGGTTGGGTGTCCGAGTCGGTCTCGGGCGAGTGCCCGGCCCGGGCGGAGGTGGGGCCGCCGAGGGGGCGGCTGTCAGTACCGAATCACGTCCGACCGTGCTCGCTCAAGGCGGGAGCCGACTCTTCCGGGTTTCGTCATCCGAAGTTTGCACAACTGCCTTTTGGCAGTACTGCCACTTCCGAAATGGTGTGGGCGTCGGCGGCCGCACTCCCCCCTGGCCGCCCCGCACCCCCCGAACCGAGGAACCATGAAGCGGCACACCCACCTCCTGGTAGCCGCGGCCTGCACGGCCGCGCTCACGCTCACCGCCTGCTCCGCCTCCGACGACGCCCTGTCCGGCACCGGCACCGGCACCGGCACCGCCGCCGGGAACACCGGCGCGGCGGCCGACGGGCCGGCCGTGGACGGCGGCACGCTCAAGATCGGCCTGGACCGGCCGTTCACCAAGCTCGACCCCGCCGACGGCACCCTGACCTCGATGCCGATGATGGTCCTCGCCAACGCCCTGTACGACCCGCTGATGGTCAACGGCGACAACGGCACCGTCCAGCCGTACCTCGCCAAGTCCTTCACCCCCAACGCCGACGCCACGGTCTGGACCCTCGACCTGCGCGAGGGCGTGACGTTCAGCGACGGCAAGCCGCTCGACGCCCAGGCCGTCGCCGACCACGTCACCCGGCTCGCCAAGCCGGAGAGCAAGTGCGCCTGCGCCCTCGACGCGGCCGCCATCGGCTCCACCGCCGTCACCGGCCCGACCACCGTCGCCTTCACCCTCAAGGCGCCCGACGCCGCCTTCCCCAACCTGTTCACCCGCTCGCTCGGCTATGTCTCCGAGGCCCCGTCCGGCGACTCCCCCGCCGTCGGCTCCGGCCCGTACACCGTGGAGAGCGTGCAGCCCGGAGTCTCCGTCACCCTGTCCCGCAATCCCGCGTACTGGGGCGCCAAGGGCCACGCCGACAAGCTCGTCTACCGGGTCCTGCCCGACGCCGACAGCCGCTACCAGTCGCTGCGCTCCGGCGACACCGACCTGATCTGGACCGAGACGCCCAGCCAGCTCAAGCAGGCCGCCGCCGACGGGCTGCGCACCGCCACCGGGCCCGGCTCCACCAGCACCGTGCTGTTCAACACCAAGGCCGCACCCTTCGACGACGTCCGGGTCCGCCGGGCGGTGCAGTACGCGATCGACCGCGAGGCCCTGGAGAAGGTCGTCTTCCTCGGCCAGGGTTCCGTCGCGGACGGCCCGATCGGCTCCCGCTCCCCGTACCGCACCGCCGCCGGGTACCCGGCCCACGACCCGGCCAGGGCCCGCGCCCTGCTGGCCGAGGCCGGCCACCCCGACCTCGCCTTCGAGTACCTCGTCGACAGCCGCCCCGAGGCCCAGCAGCGCGCCACCGTGCTCCAGCAGATGCTCGGCGAGGCCGGGATCAGGATGACCGTCAAGCCGCTCGACAACGCGGGCCTGGGCACCGCGATGCTCCAGCGCAAGTTCCAGGTGATGGACTTCATCACCAGCATGTTCGGCGACACCGACACCGCGCTCAGCAGCCTCTACCTGCCGAACTCGCCGTACAACTTCATGAGTTGGTTGGACCCCGAGGCCCAGAAGGCGATCACCGAGGGCCGTTCCTCGACCGACGCCGCCAAGCGCTCGGCCGCCTACGGCCAGGCCGCCGCGCGGGTCGTCGGCGAGGCGCCGATGGTCTTCCTCACCGAGAACACCGTCGGCTTCCTCGGTGCCGCCAAGGTCGGCGGGCTGCCCGACCTGTCCAAGCGCACCGTCCTCAACGTCTCGCCCGCCACCCTGTGGGTGAAGCGATGACCCCCGGCGCCCGGACCGCCCTGCGGTACGGCGGGCAGCTCGGCCGCGCCGCGGCCGTCCTGCTGCTGGTCACCGTCGGCGCGCTCGCCCTGCCCCACCTGATGCCCGGCTCCCCCGCCGTCGCCGCCCTCGGCCCCACCGCCACCCCCGAGCAGATCTCCGCCTACGAGGCCGGGCTCGGCCTGGACCGCAACGTGCTCGCCGCCACCTGGCAGTGGATCGGCGACGCCCTGCACGGCGACCTCGGCCACTCGCTGTCCACCGGAGCGGCCGTCACCGGCGAACTCGCCGACCGGATCCCCGTCACCCTCGAACTCTTCCTCGCCGCCCAGCTGGTGGCGCTCTGCCTGGCCGTTCCCGTCGCCCTGCTCTCCGCCTGGCGGCCCGGCGGCACCTTCGACAGGCTCGCCACCACCGCCACCTTCTGCTGGCTCGCCGTCCCCGGCTTCGCCCTCGGCCTGCTGCTCATCTGGATCGCCGCCGTCCAGCTGCGCGTCCTGCCCGCGACCGGCTGGACCCCGTTCACCGAGAACCCGGCCGAGAACCTGCGCCACCTGGTGCTGCCCGCCCTCACCCTCGGCCTCACCGAGGCCGCCGTGTTCACCCGCACCCTGCGCGGGCAGCTGCTCGACACCCTCGACCAGCCGTACATCGCCGCCGCCCGCAGCCGCGGCATGGGCACCACCCGGCTGCTGCTGCGCCGCGCCCTGCGGCCGTCCAGCCTGCCGCTGGTGACGCTGATCGGGATCGGCATCGGGACCTCGCTGGGCGGCTCGGTGCTGGTCGAGTCGCTGTTCGCGGTGCCCGGCGTCGGCAGCCTGGTCTCCGGGGCCATCGCCGGCCGGGACTTCCCGGTCGTCCAGGCCGTGGTGGTGGTCAGCGCCGTCGCCGTGGTCGCGGCCACCTTCGCGGTCGACCTGCTGTACCGCACGATCGACCCGAGGATCGCCCATGAGCACCGCTGAAACCACCGCCGGGACCGCCGAGAGCACCGCCGGGACCACCGCCGTGACCGCCGAGAGCACCGCCGAGAGCACCGCCGGGACCCCAACCGCCCGCCGCCGCCCGCCGGCCGGGGTGCTCGCCGCCGCGGCCTGGCTGGCCGTGGTCGCCCTCGCCGCCCTGCTGCTGCCCCTGCTGCCCGGCTTCGACCCGCTGCACGGCGACTTCGCCCACCCCTCCGCCGCCCCCGGCCCCGGCCACTGGCTGGGCACCGACGGCTCCGGGCGGGACATCCTGCAGCGCACCGTCGCCGGCGCCCGCGCCTCCTTCACCGTCGCCGCCCTGACCGTCCTGGTCGGGCTGCTCGGCGGCGGCGCGCTCGGCCTCGCCGCCGGCTGGTTCCGCGGCCCGGTCGACAAGGCCATCGGCTTCGCGACCGACCTGCTGATGTCCGTGCCCAGCCTGATCCTGGTGATGATCGTGGTCTCGATGCGCGGCCCCGGCCTCACCGTCATCGGCGGCCTGATCGGGCTGTTCACCGTCCCGCACTTCACCCGGGTGGTGCGCGCCGTCGTGCTCTCGCTCGCCGAGCGCGGCTTCGTCCAGGCCGCCCGCATGATCGGCACCGCCCCGCTGCGCGTCCTGCGCCGCGAGATCGTCCCGCACGTCCTGCCGATCGCGCTCACCTTCGCCTTCACCGCCACCACCGTCGCCATCGTCGCCGAGGGCTCGCTCAGCTTCCTCGGCTTCGGGCTGCGCCCGCCGGAGCCCTCCTGGGGCGGCATCATCGCCGAGGGCCGCACCACCCTCGGCAGCGCGCCGTGGATCTCGCTGGCACCCGCCGCGGTGCTCTGCCTGACCGTCCTCGCCCTCAACTACCTCGGGGAGCACCTGCGTTCGGGCGCTCCCACCGCAGCCAAGCCCGCCGCTGCGAAGTCCACCGCCACGAAGGGAGCGCGCGGATGACCTCCGCCCCCGTCCTCGACGTCCGCTCGCTGGACACCGTCCTGCACACCCCCGACGGGCGGAGCCTGCACGTCCTGCACGGCGTCAGCCTCGGCATCGCGGCCGGCGAGTGCCTCGGCGTGGTCGGCGAGTCCGGCTCCGGCAAGTCCGTGCTCGCCCGCACCGTCCTCGGTGTCGGGTCGCGCACCACCAGGGCCGTCGCCACCGGCGAGATCCGGCTGAACGGCGAGGACCTGCTCGCCGCCACCCCCGCCCGGCGCGCCGAACTGCTCGGCACCGGCATCGCCATGGTCCACCAGGACCCGATGACCTCGCTCAACCCGGTCGTCCGGATCGCCGACCAGGTCACCGAGTCGATCACCAACCGGCGCCGCCTGTCCCGGCGCGAACGGCTGCGCACCGCCGCCGAGTTGCTCGCCGCCGTCGACGTCCCCGACCCCGCCCGGCGGGCCCGCGCCCACCCGCACGAGCTCTCCGGCGGCCTGCGCCAGCGCGTCGGCATCGCCGCCGCCCTGGCCGGCGAACCCGCCCTGCTGCTCGCCGACGAACCCACCACCGCCCTCGACGTCACCGTCCAGCGCACCGTCCTCGACCTGCTCGACCAGCACCGGGTCGACCGGGGCCTGGCCACCCTGCTGATCACCCACGACATCGGCCTGCTGTACGGGCGGGCCCGCCGCATCGCCGTCATGTACGGCGGCCGGATCGTCGAGACCGGCCCCACCGAGGCCGTCACCCGGAACCCCCGACACCCCTACACGGCGGCGCTGCTGCGCTCCGTCCCGCGGGTCACCGGCCCGCTGCGCCGCACCCTGCCCGCCATCCCCGGCTCACCGCCCGACCTCACCCGGCCCATCCCCGGCTGCCCCTTCGCCCCGCGCTGCGAGCGGGCGACCGAACTCTGCACCACCACCGCGCCACCCACCCGCACGGCGGCGGACGGACACACCGCCGACTGCCACTTCCCGCTCACCGCGGCCGACCCCATCGCTCCCGAGGAACTGGAGTCCGCGGCATGACCACCGCCCCCGAGACCGTCGCCCCCGACACCGCCGGCGCCGGAACTGCCGACGCTGGTACGGCCGTCCTGGAGGCCACCGGCCTCGGCGTCGTCCACCGCACCCGCTCCGGCCCGCTGCACGCCGTCAGCGGCGTCGACCTGGCCCTGTATCCGCGCCGCACCCTCGCCCTGGTCGGCGAGTCCGGCTCCGGCAAGAGCAGCATCGCCAAGGCCCTGCTGCGGCTGCCCCCGCCCACCACCGGCACCGTCACCCTCGACGGCACCGACCTCGCCGCGCTCTCCCCGCGGGCCCTGCGGGCCGTCCGGCCCCGCCTCCAGATGGTCTTCCAGGACCCTCTCTCCTCCCTCAACCCGCGCCGCCGGGTCCGCGACCTCGTCGCCGAACCCCTCGACGCCCACCCCGACCCGGCCCGCGACCGCGACCGCGACCACCGCGAGCGGGATCGGGATCGGGAGGAGATCGTCACCCGGCAGCTGGAGGCCGTCGGCCTGCCGCCCGCCCTGTTCGGCGACCGCCGGCCCCACCAGCTCTCCGGCGGACAGGCCCAGCGGGTCGCCATCGCCCGGGCGCTGGCCGCCGGGCCGCGCGTCCTGATCGCCGACGAGGCGGTCTCCGCCCTCGACGTCTCGGCCCAGGCCACCGTGCTCAACCTGCTGCGCGACCTCACCGAGGAGCGCGGACTGGCCGGCCTGTTCATCTCCCACGACCTCGGCGTGGTCCGGGCGGTGAGCGACGAGGTGGCCGTGCTCCAGCTCGGCCGCATCTGCGAGCGCGGCCCCACCGAGGCCGTCCTCGCCGCCCCGGCCCACCCCTACACCGCCGCCCTGCTCGCCGCCGTCCCCGAACCCGGCCGCCCGCTGCGCGACACCGGCCTGCTCCCCGCCGACCCGCCCTCCCCCCTCGCCCCGCCCAGCGGCTGCCGCTTCCGCACCCGCTGTCCGCTGGCGGACAGCCGCTGCGCCACCGAGGAGCCCCGGCCCCGGGAGGTGGCGCCCGGCCGCACGGTGGCCTGCCACCGCCCGCTGGTCGGCGCCGCGGAGGCGTGACCGGCCTGGCGTGCGGCCCGACCAGGCACCGGGACGGGCGGTGGACGGGACCGGGTCGCCGGTGAACAGGGCGCGGCGCTCGTCCCCGGCCGACCCGCCCGCGACGCCGAACGGCTGACGGATGGCGAGCGCGCGGCGGCGGCACTCCGCCGGAGGTGTCGCAGCCGGCACGGAAGCACCGGCCCCGGTCGGCCGCCCGACAACGGCGGCGCGGCCGAACCCCTGACCGAGGCATGACGCGACCGCCGCCTTCGGCCGTTCCACGGTCGGGGCCCGGTAGCGTCACCGGTCATGAGGATTCTGGTCACCGGCGGCGCCGGGTTCATCGGTTCGGCGGTCGTCCGGGGCCTCGTGGCGGCGGGCCACGAGGTCCGTGTCCTGGACGCGCTGCTTCCCGCCGTCCATCCCTCGGGGATGCCACCCGAGCTGCCCGCGGCGGTGGACTTCCGGCAGGGGGACGTACGGGACCGGGCGACGGTCGAGCGGGCGCTGGCCGGAGTGGACGCGGTCTGCCACCAGGCGGCCATGGTCGGCTTGGGGACGGACCTCGACGACGCGCCCGCCTACGCGGGCTGCAACGATCTGGGAACGGCGGTGCTGCTCGCCGCGATGGCGCACTCGGGCGTGCGCGGCCTCGTCCTCGCCGGGTCCATGGTGGTCTACGGCGAGGGTCGCTACCGCTGCCGGCTGCACGGGGACGTCGCACCCGGCCCACGGCGCCCGGACGAACTGGACGCCGGCCGGTTCGAGCCGCCGTGCCCGCGCTGCGGTGCCGAACTCGTGCCCTGCCTGGTGGCGGAGGACGCACCGACGGACCCGCGCAGCGTGTACGCGGCGACGAAGCTCGCCCAGGAGCACCTGGTCTCCGCCTGGAGCCGCGCCTGTGCGGGCCGTGCCCTGACCCTGCGCTACCACAACGTCTACGGCCCCGGGATGCCGCGGGACACTCCGTACGCCGGAGTGGCGTCGCTCTTCCGCTCGGCCCTGGCCCGGGGCGAAACGCCCAGGGTGTTCGAGGACGGCGGGCAGCGCCGGGACTTCGTCCACGTGGCGGACGTCGCCGCCGCGAACCTCTCCGCGCTGGCGGCGCTCGGCGACCGCCCGCCGGGCAGTGCCCGGGCCTACAACGTGGGCAGCGGCGAGGTCCGTACGGTCGGGGAGATGGCACGGGCGCTGGCCGCCGCCCACGGTGGACCGACGCCGGTGGTGACCGGCGAGTACCGGCTTGGCGACGTCCGCCACATCACCGCGGACTCCGCCCGGATCCGGACGGAACTCACGTGGCGGGCCCGGGTCTCCTTCGCCGACGGGATGCTGGAGTTCGCCGCCGCGCCGCAGCGGGCGTGAGAACGGCGCGCGACGTCAGCCGTGCGCGGGTGCCGCCGAATCCCGTCCGATCCCCCGGACGGGTCGAGCCTCGCCGACGTGGCACCTCCGCAAGGCGCGGTTCGGCCTCGGCGGGCCGGGCTGCGGTTAGCGTGACCGGCGTGACTTCTCCCCTCCATCCCGTCCCCGTCGCCGATGTCGTCCTTCCCTGTCTGGACGAGTCCGCGGCCCTGCCGTGGGTGCTCGGCCGTGTCCCGGACGGCTGGCGCGCGATCGTCGTCGACAACGGTTCGCGCGACGGCTCGGCGGAGTTGGCCCGGTCGCTGGGCGCCACCGTCGTCGAGGAGCCCCGGCGCGGTTTCGGCGCCGCCTGCCACGCCGGTCTGCTCGCCGCGACCGCCGGACTGGTCTGTTTCATGGACTGCGACGGTTCACTCGATCCGGCCCAACTACCCCGCGTCGCCGGTCCCGTGGCGGCCGGCACGGCAGACCTCGTGCTCGGCCGCCGCCGTCCCGCGACCGCCGGCGCCTGGCCGGTGCACGCCCGGCTCGCCAACACCGTCCTCGCCCGCCGGCTGCGCGCCCTCACCGGGGCGCCGCTGCACGACCTCGGACCGATGAGGGCCGCCCGGCGGGAGCGGCTGATCGCCCTCGGGCTGGGCGACCGCCGCTCCGGCTATCCGCTCGAAATGGTGCTCGCCGCCTCGGCGGCCGGGATGCGGATCACCGAGACCGACGTCGACTACCTCCCGCGCTCCGGCCGCTCCAAGGTCACCGGGACCGTGCGCGGCACCCGTCAGGCCGTACGCGACATGCGGGCCGTGCTGGCGGCACCGCCGCCCACCCTGCTGGTCATCGCCAAGGCACCGGTTCCGGGCCGGGTGAAGACACGTCTCACCCCGCCGTGCAGTCCGGGGCAGGCGGCGGCGCTGGCCCGGGCCGCCCTCGTCGACACCCTCGCCGCTCTCGACCGGATGCCGGCCGGACGGCGGCTGCTCGTCCTCGACGGGGACGCCGGTCCGTGGCTGCCGCCCGGTTGGGACGTCGTCCCGCAGTGCGGCGGCGGGCTCGACGAGCGGCTCGCGGCGGCCTTCGCCCACGCTGCCCGGCGAGCTCCGGGATCACCCGCCCTGCTTGTCGGCATGGACACCCCGCAGCTGGACCCGACCGTCCTCGCCGAGTCGCTCTCCCCGGCCCACCGCACCGGTGCGGACGCCTGGTACGGCCCGGCGGCCGACGGCGGCTTCTGGGCCCTCGGCCTGGCCCACCCCACCGAGCGGCTGGCCCGACGCCTGCTCCGGGGGGTGCCGATGTCCACCTCCCGCACCGGCGCCGCCCTGCTCGACCGCCTCGCGGCCGAGCGCCTGACGGTTCGTCATCTCCCGGTGATGACTGACGTGGACACCATTCAGGACGCCCGCCGCGTCGCGGCCGAAGCGCCGCACACCGGGTTCGCCGTGCGCCTGCGCACGATCGACACCGCCCCGGAGTTCGCCGGATGACCGCCCCGGCCGCCGCCTGGATCGACGACCCGTTCGCCGAGGCCGTACGCGCCGGACGCGGCCCCCTGTGGCTGCGTCAGGAGGACGGCTCGCGCATCGCACTCGACGTCGAACGGTGGTGCGCCCCCGCCGCCGGAGGCGACCACAGCCTGCTGCGGCGCTGCGTGGGTCTGGCCGCCCCGGTGGTGGACCTGGGCTGCGGACCCGGCCGGCTCGTGGCCGCCCTGCTGGCCCTCGGCGTCCCGGCCTTGGGCGTCGACGTCACCGGGGCGGCGGTGGAACGGACCCGCCACCTCGGAGGCCCCGCCCTGTGCCGGTCCGTGTTCGACCGGCTGCCCGCCGAGGGCCGCTGGGGCGGTGCGCTGCTCGCGGACGGCAACCTCGGCATCGGCGGCGACCCGGTCGTGCTGCTGCGCCGTGGCGCCGAACTCCTGGCACCGGACGGCGTCCTGCTGGTCGAGGTCGAGCCGTGGGAGCTCGACGAACGGATCACCGTACGGGTCGAGGGTTCCGACGGCCGCCTCGGTCCGGCGTTCGCCTGGGCGCGATGCGGCGCCGGGGCGGTCACCCGGCGGGCCCGCCGGGCCGGGCTCGTCGAGACCGAACGCTGGACCTCCCACGGACGGCGGTTCCTCGCCCTCCGCAAGTCCTCCGCCGGCACACTCGTGTGACGGGGCGCTTCGCCCCGCCTCCTCCGAGTCGGCGGTGCGCCACGCGCCTCGGAACGTCGGCGGCCGGTCAGGCCTTCGTCGTACCCGGCGCCGGACCGCGCGCCGGCCGCGGCGCTACGGCGCGGGACAGCCCGCGGGCCGTCGGCACCGCGAGCACACAGGCCAGCGCGACCGCGTACGCGGACCGTTGGGCGTCCGCCCCGCCGACGAGGTAGAGCGCCTGTCCGGCCGCCGGAACGGCCAGCCACTCCCACCGCCCGTCGAGCGCGACCAGGGCCACCACCAGCAGGCCGTACCAGGGGTAGCTCGGCGCGACGACCAGCAGCGCCGTTCCGGTCACCAGCAGGGCGCCGCGCCACGGACGGCCGGGATCGCCGCGCAGCAGCACCCACAGTGCCACCACCGCCAGCACCAGTGCGGCCGCCCACGGGGCCCACCGGTCGGCGACGACGATCCGCAGGAGGCCGAACCGGTCGAGGTGCCCCTGCTCGTACCCCTCCTCCCGCAGGTATCCGGGCAGGTACCCCAGCACACCGGGCCCGGAGGCGACGAGGTAGGGCAGATAGACCGCCACGAACGTCCCGGGGGCCACTGCGAGCAACAGCACGTCGGACCTGGTCGGACGCCGGGCCAGCAGCCCGGAGAGCGCTCCGGGCAGGGCGAGCGCCGGCAGCAGCTTGGTCGCGACCGCCGCGCCGAGCAGGGCGCCGCCGGCACCGGCCCGGCGACGGGCGGAGAAGCCCAGTCCGGCCACCATCAGGAGCGCACCGAGGGTGTCGACGTGCGCGTCGTTGACCGCCCACACCGTCACTCCGGGGCACCAGCCCCACAGCGCAGCGCGTCGGCTGCCCCGCCGTGCCGCCAGCAGTGCGCCGGTGGTGGCCACGGCCAGCACGGCCCCCGCGGCCTGCACACCGCGGACGCCGCCGCCGAACGGGTGCACGGCGAGGAACCACGCCTCCGCGACCGGCGGGTAGATGGTGTGCACGGCGGGCCGGTTGATCCGGGTGCAGTCGCCGTCCGCGGTCCGCCGCTCGTCCCACCCCGCACAGCCGTCACCCACCGGGAACAGACCCGGATCGCGCAATCGGGCCAGCGCCGGGTCGTCCGGGGTGCGCGCGTAGGGCGAGGTGCCGGCCGCCTGGACGCGGCCGTCCCACACGTACCGGTAGGCGTCGTCGCTGGTGCGCGGTGGCGCCAACAGCCCGACGGCGGCGACGGCGGCGCTCCCGGCCAGGACGAGCGGCACCACGTGACGGTCGCCCACCCCGCGGAGCAGGACGAGCGCGAGGGTGAACAGCGCCGCGTCGAGGGCGTACCAGCCGTACAGCGGCGCCCGGTCGGCGAGCGTCCCGCCGCCGGTCACGGTCAGTGCCAGGGCCGCCGTCAGCGCGGCGAGGGCGAGGACACAGGGCAGGAGGCGTCGGGTGAGCACGCGCCCACCCTGCCACCCTGGTGCCCCGTCCCCGAGGACCGGCGGCGCCGCCGCTGCGGCCCGGTCAGGCTCCGGGGACGCCCGCGAGACCGGTGGTGAGACCGTCCAGGGCGTGCGAGCAGACGCAGTCCCGGTCGACGGGCAGCAGCTCGATCGCCTTGAACAGCACCGTGCGCAGCCGGTCGACATTGCCCGCGAAGACCTTCAGCACCTCGGCCTGGGTGACGCCCTCACCTGCCTCGACGCCCGCGTCGTGGTCGGTGACGAGCGCCAACGTGCTGTAGCAGAGTCCGAGTTCACGCGCCAGCGCGGCCTCCGGGTGCCCGGTCATGCCGACCACCGACCAGCCGTTCGCGGAGAACCAGCGGGACTCGGCGCGGGTCGAGAAGCGTGGCCCCTCGACCACCACCAGGGTGCCGCCGTCCACCGGCCCCCAGGCCGCCGCGGCGGCGGCGTCCAGGGCCGCCCGCCGCCCCGCCGGGCAGTACGGGTCGGCCATCGGCACGTGCACCACCTCGGGGACGGAGCCGTCCGGCAGCGGCTGCCCGTCGTAGTAGGTCTGCACCCGGCCCGAGGTCCGGTCCACGAACTGGTCCGGCACCAGCAGCGTGCCGGGCCCGTACTCCGGCCGCAGCCCGCCCACCGCGCACGGCCCGAACACCTGCCGCACCCCCAGCGCGTGCAGCGCCCAGAGGTTGGCCCGGTAGTCGATCCGGTGCGGCGACAGCCTGTGCCCGCGCCCGTGCCGGGGCAGGAAGGCGACCCGGCGACCGGCCACCTCGCCCAGGAACAGCGCGTCGCTCGGTGGCCCGTACGGCGTGTCGACCCGCACCTCGGTCACCTCGTCCAGCAGCGCGTACAAGCCCGAGCCGCCGATCACACCGACCTCGGCCCGCGGCGCATCCCCACGTACCCTCATGTGTTCCACCTCTCTCTCGGCGAGACCGTTCCGGCCGCTGCGGGAACCAGCGGGCCTCGGGTCTCGAAAATCCGGTCTTACGGTTCACGAACCCCCGCACCGCCGGTGCGGGCCGGCCCGCCGCTCACCCGGGCGTGGACCGCCGGGATCGGCCGACGCGGCGGAGCTTCAGCGCGAGGGCGACGGCCGCCGCGCCGAACAGGACTCCGCTGACGGCGAGCCACCGGCCGAGGTAGACCTCCTCCGACAGCCCGGTGGCCCCCGGGTACGGCTCGGACAGGTTCAGGACGAGGGGGAACCAGACGAGCAGCAGGAGGCCGGACAGGACGACCGGTGCCCGCAGGTAGTTGATCCACTCGACGGTCGGAGCCCGCTCGTGGCGGTGGCGCAGGACGGACCGGGCGGAGAGGTCGGCGAGCGAGTAGAGCGGCAGCAGGACCAGGTCGTGGGCGAGGGCCCCGCCGACGAACCAGAGCACCACCGCGAGGGCCCGGTCGGACACCAGCCGCTCGGCGGCGTAACCGGTGAGCGCGAACGAGGCGAGCAGCACGAGCAGGTGCATCGGCCCTGCGCCGTACCAGCGGGTGAGGCGGGCGGGTCGGGCCACGGTCACGCCCTGAAGGTGAGTCGGCCGACCCACTTGGTGTTGTTCACACCGGGGTTGGCGGGGACGATGATCCGGGCCGGGAAGCCGTGGTCGAGCGACAGGTCGACTCCGTTGACGTGCAGGGCCAGGAGGGACCGGGGGTCGCGGATCTGGTTGCCCCGCAGCAGCACCGAGGTGTAGGGGCCGGGTGGTTGGACCGACTCCACCAGCACCTCGGCCGCACCGGGCAGGCCGGCCAGGGCCGCCAGGTCGGCCAGCCGCAGTCCGCTCCACAGCTGGTCCTCGGTGGACCAGCCCTCCACGCAGGCGATCGGCAGCCGGGCCGACCGCTGCGGCATGGCCAGCAGTTGCTCGCGGGTGAGGACCAACCGCTCCGCGGTGCCGTGCAGTTCGAGGCGCCAGCCGGGCCCGACGAGCTCCGGGGTGATCCCGACGGCGGCGGCGGTCTTGTTGATCTGGAAGCCGTTCGGGCCCTGCTCGGGGGCCCGGTTGTGCGGCGCCAGGAGTGCGGTCGCGCGGAGGCTGCCGCCCAGGCTCTGCCCGGCCGTCACCGCGAACAGGGCGAGCGAGCCGCCTCCCACCAGGGCGAGCGCACCGCGCCGGGAGGTCGTCGGTACGGCCGGCGAGGCCGCCGGCAGGCCCCCGCCGTCGGAGGGTTCCGGCCTGGTCGCCGCGAGCCCGGTCCGCAGCTCCGCCAGCAGCGGACGCGACCGCAGAGCCCGGCTCGCGCTGCCCAGCTTGAGGACCACGTGGACGGCGAAGGCGGCGATGAACACCCACGCACCGTAGAAGTGCAGCGGGTAGAAGGATCCCGGAAAGACGTAGTGCAGCTGGATGTTGAGGATCCCGGTCACGAACTCGAACACGGCACCGCCGACGAGCATCAGCAGCGACAGCCGCTCCAGCGCGTTCGCGGCGCTGCGGACGGGCGGCCAGGTGAAGAGCTTCGGGATCACCGACCACAGCTTGGCCAGCAGCACCGGAACCAGCACGACGCCGAGCGTCACGTGCACGCCTTGGGTGAGCCGGTACAGCCACGGCGGATCGGTGGGCCAGTCGAAGAGGTAGAAGCCCAGCAGCCCCTTGTCCGGGGTCTGGTCGTTGAGCCGGCCGAGGCCGGGGTTGTACGCGGCGTAGGACAGCGCCCCGGTCACGAACAGCACCGGGATCCCGGCGAGCAGGACGAACCCGAACACGGAGGTGAGCCACGGCCCGCGGATCGGGCTGCGCCAGAACCCCCGGCGGAACGGGCCGGGCGGAGGGGGCATCCGACCGGCCCGGGCGGCGAGGGCCGCGCCGGCCGCGGCGAGGGACCGGCCGACGGTTCGGGCCGCCCCGCGCAGCCTCCTGGCACCGCGCCCGGGCAGATCCCGCACCCTTGTGCCGCCCCGGCCCCGCGCGGGGCCCTCCCCGGGCGATCCGCCCCCCTGTCGGGCCCCGACCACCCGTCACCTCCAGCTCCGGAACCGTCCGTGAACGGGCGGGCCCACCGGCCTCCCGCAGTGAGGAGCAACGGCGACCGCGCCCGGCCTGGGCCGCCGGAACGAGAGCCGCGCCGTCGGAACCCCGCCGGACAGCAAACCAGCAGCGCACCGACTTCACCGCAAGGCCGGACACACAGGGCGGCAACATCACCCGTGCGGAGGTATCCCGTCCCCGCCGCGGTCCCGAGTACCGGTGTGGCGGGGGCAGCCGGCCCGGTACGCGGGACCGGTGTGGCGGCGCCGTGCACCGGCCGGTCCCGACCGGTCGGGTGGGACCGGCAGGTACTCGGCGGTTCCGCGGACGCGGTCCGTCCCGGGCACGGTGTGCGCCTTCACGGACGACGGGCGGGGCGGACCGGCGGAGGGGCCGGTCCGCTGCTCCGGACGGGACAGGGGTCGGGCCCGGCCGGGGTCAGGCCGGGTCGGTGGTGGAGACGGCCACCAGCTTCGTCACCGAGCCGTCGTCGCCGACGACGTCCCGCAGGTGCCGGAAGCCGAGCCGGTGGCACATCGTCAGGCTCGGGGTGTTCTCGGCGCCGACCATGCCGTAGACCTCCTTGAGCCCCAGCTCGTCCCCGGCGTAGCGGATCAGGCCGCGCACCACCTCGCCGCCCAGGCCCCGGCCCCAGAACTCCGGGGCCAGCGCGGTGACCAGCTCGTGGCCGTCGACGTTCCCGGTGCGCTTGACCTCGGCGTGGCCCGCGTACGCCCCGTCCAGCCACAGGCCCCAGACGTCGAAGAGGTTCTGCGGGTAGACGTCGGCCAGGATCGCGCGGAACAGCGTCCGGATGTCCGGCTCGGGCACGAGGTCCTGGCCCATCCAGCGGCACACGTCCGCGTTGCGCAGCAGGGAGACGAAGGCGTCCTCGTCCTCGGGCCGGTAGGGGATGAAATCCAGGTGCTCGGTGCGCAGCGGAGGGGTCATGGTGCTCTCCTCGGGTCGTGGTGGTGCGGCGGCTCGGTGGTGCGGTCGTTCAGTGGCGCGGTGGTGGGGTGGTGCGGCGGCCGGGACGGGGCCGGTCGGCGCGGCGCGGCCGGCGGCCCCGTCCGTGCGGCCGGTCAGGCTCCGGCGTTCTCCATGCGCTCGCGCAGGCTCTTCGGGCGCATGTCGGTCCACACCTCGTCGACGTAGGCGGTGCACTCGGCCTCGGTGCCCTCGGTGCCGACGGGCTGCCAGCCGGCCGGTACGTCGAGGTCGGCGGGCCAGAGGGAGTACTGCTCCTCGTCGTTGCGCAGCACCTGGTAGCGGGTGTTCTCGTCCATGTCGGGCTCCTCTGTCGTCGGACGAACGGGTGTCGGTGGTGGTGTACGGTCAGTGGCTTTCCCGGGCGTGCCGGGCGATCTGCCGCAGGGCGGCGGCGAAGTCCTCGGCCGCCCGGCGGACGGACCCGGTGTCGTGCACGGCGGGCCGGTGGTGCCAGGTGAAGGCGAGGCGTCCGTGCTGGGTCGCGCCGACCACCTCCAGCGGGTGGGAGCCGCCGTCCCGGGGGTCGTGGTCCTGGCCGAAGGAGCCGAGTTCGGCGCGGACCAGGCCGTCGCCGGCGGTCTCGGGCCGGGCGTCCCACTGGCCGAGGTAGTTGAAGACGACCTGGCCGTGCCCGCCGGCGGCGAGGCGCTCGCGGATCTCGGGGGTGCCGAAGGTGCGCAGGGCGCCGAAGCCCAGGCCGTTGCCGGGCACCGCGCGCAGCTGCCGGCGCACGGACTTCACCAGGGCGCGCCAGTCGCGGTCCGGATCGGGCCGGTCGGGGTCGGGGACGTGGAAGGTGACGGGGTGGACGGTGGTGAACCAGCCGACCGTGCGGGACAGGTCGACGCCCTCCAGCAGGTCCTCCCGGCCGTGTCCTTCCAGGTCCAGGGCGATCCGCTGCTGTCCGCTCCAGCGGGCCAGGGCGAGGGCGAGCGCGGCGAGCAGCACGTCGTTGACCCGGGTGCGGTAGGCGGCGGGAGCGGCGCGCAGCAGTGCCTCGGTGTCCGCCTCGTCGAGTTCGACGGTGACCGCCGCGCTCGCGACATCGTCGGCGGCGGTGTCATCACTCGCGGCGCCGCCGGGGTCGGCCGGGCCGCCGGGCAGGGCCGTCCGGGCGCTCACCGCCTCCTCCCAGTACGGGAGTTCGTGGTCCAGGCCGCCCTCGGCGACATGGCCTGCGAGCCGGTGCGCCCAGTCCCGGAAGGAGGTGCCGCGCTCCCCCAGGGTGATCGCCCCGCCGCGGACGGCCTGCCGGTGGGCGCTCTCCAGGTCGTCGCGCAGCACCCGCCAGGAGACGGCGTCGACGCCCAGGTGGTGGGCGACCAGGAGCAGCAGGGCGGGGTGCTCCGGGTGGCCGGTGAACAGGGCGGCGCGCAGCAGCGGGCCGCGGGCCAGGTCGAAGCCGGCGTGGAGCTCGTCGGCGGCCTTGGCCATGGCCGCGTCGGCGGCCTCGGCGCTCTGCCCGGTCAGGTCGTAGCGGATCAGGAGGTCCTCGGCGGGGGCGGGCGGCGGGTTGAACTGGTGCCAGCCGGCCTCGTCGCGGGTGAAGCGCATGCGCAGCGCGTCGTGGTGTTCCAGCAGGGCGTCGAGGGCTGCGCGCAGTGCCGTCGGGTCGGGGTCGGCGCCGAGTTCGAGCAGGGTGGACTGGTTGAAGTGGTGGTGGGCGGCGCGCGGGGTGGTCAGGAACCACTCCTGGATGGGGGTGAGCGGCAGGTCGCCGGTCACCGGGCCGTCGTCCGCGCGTTCGGTGGTGGTGCGCACGACGGTGGCGAGTTCGGCCACGGTCTGGTGGCTGAACAGGTCCCGGGTGGCCAGGTGGAGGCCGTCGCGGCGCAGCCGGGACACCACCTGCATGCTGAGGATGGAGTCGCCGCCGAGCAGGAAGAAGTTGTCGTCGGCGCCGACCTCGTCGAGGCCGAGGACGTCGGCCCAGATCCGGGCGATCCGTCGTTCGAGGTCGGTCTCCGGCGCCCGGCCCGGGCCGGCGGTGGCGTGGGCGGGCCCGGGGTCGGGCAGGGCCCGGCGGTCGAGCTTGCCGTTGGGGGTGAGCGGCAGGGCGGCCAGCGGGACGAAGGCCGCGGGGACCAGGTGGGGCGGCAGGGTTTCGGCCAGGTGGAGGCGGAGTTCGAGGGCGGACGCGCCGGTGGTGGCGTCGGTCGGGACGACGTAGCCGACGAGCCGTCCGCCGCCGGGGCCGTCGGCGCGGACGGTGACGACGGCGTCGCGCACCAGGGGGCTGCGGCGCAGGGCGCTCTCGATCTCCCCGGGTTCGATGCGGAAGCCGCGCAGCTTGATCTGTTCGTCGGCGCGGCCGGCGAACCGGAGTTGGCCGTCGGCGTCGCGGCGGGCGAGGTCCCCGGTGCGGTACATCCGGTCGCCGGGGGCGCCGTACGGGTCGGGCAGGAAGCGCTGGGCGGTGAGGCCGGGGCGGCCGAGGTAGCCGCGGGCGAGGCCGGGGCCGGCCAGGTGGAGCTCTCCGGTGACGCCGGGCGGCACCGGCCGCAGGGCGGTGTCCAGGACGTACGCGCGGGTGGCGCCGCTGGGCCGGCCGATCGCGGGGGTGCCGGTGCCGGCGGTGAGCGGGCCGGTCCAGCTGGCGACGACGGTGGCCTCGGTGGGGCCGTAGGAGTTGATCATCCGTCGGCCGGGGGCCCAGGTGTCGACCAGGTCGGCCGGGCAGGCCTCGGCGCCGACCACCAGGGTGCGCAGGTCGGGCAGGGCGGCGGCGGTTGCGGGTTCCACGGTGGCCAGGGCCGCCGGGGGGATCAGGGTGTGGCTGATCCGGCGGGCGGCGAGGGCCTCGGCGAGCCGCTCGCCGACCAGCGGCCCCTCCTCGCCGGTGACCAGGGCGGCCCCGGAGAGCAGGGAGATGCACAGTTCCAGCACGGAGGCGTCGAAGCTGGGCGAGGCGAACTGGAGCACCCGGTCGCCGGGGCCGACGGCGTACTGCTCGGCGGCGGCCGCCGCGAAGACGGCGAGGCCGGCGTGGGTCATCAGGACGCCCTTGGGGGTGCCGGTGGAGCCGGAGGTGTAGATGACGTAGGCCGGGTGGGCGGGGGTGAGGGCGGTGCTGCGGTCGGCGTCGGTGGGTGCGGTGTCCGGGCCTTCGGCGGTCCAGACCCCGGCCGGGTCGTCGAGCACCAGGTGGGCGGCGGCGTCGCGGACCATGAACGCGCGCCGGGGCGCCGGGTAGTCCGGGTCGACCGGGAGGAAGGCGCCGCCGGCCTTGGCGACGGCGAGCTGGGCGACCACCATGGCCGCCGAGCGGGGCAGGGCGAGGGCGACCAGCCGCTCGGGCCCGACGCCGCGCCCGATCAGCTGGTGGGCCAGCCGGTTGGCGGCCCGGTCCAGTTCGGCGTAGCTGAGTTCGCGCTCGCCGTCGAGCAGGGCGGGTGCGTCGGGGGTGGCGGCGACCCGGCGCTCGAACAGCTCGGGCAAGGTGGCCTCCGGCACCGGGCGGAAGGTGCCGCCGGCCTCGGCGGGCGGCGTGTCCGGTCCGTCCAGCGGCAGCGCGCCGACGGCGCGGGCCGGGTCCTGGGCGACGGCGGTCAGCAGGGTGGCGAGCTGGCCGGCCATCCGCTCGACGGTGGCCGGGTCGAACAGGTCGGTGTTGTAGGTGAGCAGGCCGTGCAGCGCGCCGCTCCCGGTCTCGACGAACTCCAGCACCAGCTCGAAGGCCGTCCGTACGGCGTCGGGCTCGATGCCGGTCACGTCGAGGCCCGGCAGGTCGAGTTCGGCGGACGGCGCGTTCTGGAGCACCACGTGGACCTGGAAGAGCGGGCTGCGGCTGGTGTCGCGCACCGGCTGGACCTCGTCGACCACCTTCTCGAAGGGCACGTCCTGGTGGGCGAAGGCGTCCAGGACGGTCTGCCGCACCTCGCCGAGGAGGGCGTCGAAGGACTGGCCGGGTTCCACCCGGGAGCGCAGCACCAGGGTGTTGACGAAGAATCCGACCAGCTGCTGGATCTCGGGCCGGTGCCGGCCGGAGGTGATCGTACCGACGGTGATGTCGGTGTCCCCGCAGAGCCGGGCCAGGTAGGCCTGGGAGGCGGCGACCAGGGTGGTGAACAGCGTGGCGCCGCGCTCCCGGCCGACCTCGGCCAGCCGGCGGGCGGTGTCGGCGGGCAGCTCCAGGCGGACGGTGGCGGCATTGGCGGCGTTCGCGGCGCGCACCGCGGGCCGGGGCCGGTCGGTGGGCAGCCTCGGCGGTACCACTCCGGCCAGTTGGCGCTTCCAGTAGGCGAGCTGTTCCCCGCTGGGGGCCCCTTCGGTGCGCTGCCAGTGGGCGTAGTCGGCGTACTGCACCGGCAGTGGCGCCAACTCGGTTTCCGCGGAGTCGAGTTCGGCACGGTAGAGGTGGGCCAGGTCGCTGAGCAGCACGCCGCTGGACCAGCCGTCGGTGACCATGTGGTGCAGGGTCAGCGCCAGCACGTGGTCGTGGTCGGCCAGCCGGACCAGGGTGGCGCGCAGCAGGGGTCCGCGGCGCAGGTCGAAGGGCCGGGCGCGTTCGGCGGCGAGCAGGTCGCGCAGGGCCTGCGGCCGTTCGCCGGCGGGCCGGCCGGAGAGGTCGTGCCGTGGCAGCGGTACGACGTGCGGCGGGTTGACCAGTTGGACGCCGTGGCCGTCGACGCTGTCGAAGGTGGTGCGCAGCGACTCGTGCCGGGCCGTCAGGGCGTCCAGGGCCGCGCCGAGGGCGCCGGGGTCGAGGGTGCCGCGCAGCCGCAGCGCGAGCGCGACGTTCTCGGCGACGCCGGGCGTGAACTCCTCCAGGAACCAGAGGCGTTGCTGGGCGTGGGACATCGGGGCCGCGCCCGTGCGGGGCACCGGGACGACGGGCGGGCGGGCCGGGGTGCCGGACGCCTCGGTGAGCAGCCGGGCCAGGCCGGCCGGGGTGGGGTGGTCGAAGACCGCGCGGGGGCCGAGGTCGGCGCCGAAGGCCTCGGCGAGGCGGGCGGCGAGCCGGATGCTGAGGATGGAGTCGCCGCCCAGGGCGAAGAAGTCCTCGTCCGTGCCGGGCGGGCGGATGCCGAGGACCTCGGCGAAGACCTCGGCGGTGCGGTGTTCGGCGGCGGTGCGCGGTTCGACGCGGGCGCGGCGCCCGTGGCCGGGCCGCTCCTCGGGCGCCGGGAGGGCGGCGCGGTCGACCTTGCCGTTGCGGCTCAGCGGGAGGGCGGGGAGCGGGACGACGGCGGCCGGGACGAGGTAGTCGGGCAGGGTGCGGCCGGCGAAGGCCCGCAGTTCCTCGGGGTCGACGGCGCCGACCGGGTAGGCGACCAGCCGGCGGGCGCCGGGCCGGTCCTCCCGGACGACCACGGCGACGTCGGTGACCTTCGGGTGGGCGGCGAGGGCGGCCTCCACCTCGGCGGGCTCGACCCGGAAGCCGCGGATCTTCACCTGGTCGTCGGCGCGGCCGAGGAATTCGACGGTGCCGTCGGGGCGGCGCCGGGCGAGGTCCCCGGTGCGGTACATCCGGGCGCCGGGCGGGCCGGAGGGGTCGGCGAGGAAGCGGGCGGCGGTGGCGCCGGGGCGGCCGAGGTAGCCGCGGGCCAGGCCCTCGCCGGCCAGGTAGAGCTCGCCCGCGCAGCCCGGCGGGACGGGCCGCAGCCGGCCGTCCAGGACGTGCACCCGCCGGTCGTCCAGCGGGCGGCCGATCGGGACGGTGTCGGGCACGGCCGCGGCGTCCGGGAGGGCGTGGGCGGTGGCGAAGGTGGTGGTCTCGGTGGGGCCGTAGCCGTCCGTGACGGTCAGTCCGGGGCAGGCCGCCAGGACGCGGCGCACGGCGGCGGCGGGCACCACGTCGCCGCCGGTCCACAGGGCCCGCAGGCCGGTGAAGCAGTCCGGCGCGTCCTGGGCGAGCAGCCGGAACAGTCCGGCGGTGAGCCACAGCGCCGTCGGTCCGTCCGGTCCGGCGAGGCGGCGCAGCAGTGCGGCGTCCACCGGGCCGGCGGGGGCGACGAGCACGCAGCCGCCGTTCAGCAGCGGCGCCCACACCTCGAAGGTGGCGGCGTCGAAGGCGACCGGCGAGTGCAGCAGCACCCGGGCGCAGCTGCCGTCGGTGAAGCGGCTGTCGGTGGCGAGCGAGGCCACGTCGCGGTGCCGGACGGCGACGGCCTTGGGTTCGCCGGTGGAGCCGGAGGTGTACATCACGTACGCCAGCCGGTCGGGGTCGGCGGGCGGAAGGTGCGGGGCCGCCTCACCGGTCCGTGCGGCGGCGACCTGTTCGGCGCTCAGCCGGTGGGCGGCGCCGGCCCGGTCGAGCAGGGCGCGGCGGCGCTCCTCGGGGGCGCGCGGGTCGACGGGCAGGTAGGCGCCGCCCGCCTTGAGGACGGCCAGTTGGGCGACGACGAGTTCGGTGCCGCGGTCCATCGCCAGCGCCACCCGGTCCTCGGGGGCCAAGCCGTCGGCGAGCAGCCGGGCGGCCAGCCGGTCGGACCAGTCGTCGAGCCCGCGGTACGTCAGTTCGTGCTCGCCGTCGCGCACGGCGGGGGCGTCGGGGGTGCGGCGGGCCTGCTCGGCGAAGATCCCCAGCGGGCTGCGCGGCACCGGCGGGCGGGCGGTGGCGTGCCAGGCGGCCAGCAGTTCGCGGTCGGCCGCGGTGAGCGGGTCCAGCGCGGCGAGGTCGCCGTCCAGGCCGTCGGCGAGGGCGGTCAGCAGCAGGGCGAGGCGGTCGGCGGCGTCCTGGACGGTGCCGTCGTCGAACAGGGCGGGGTCGTAGGCCAGGTCGAAGGCGAGCTGCCCGCTGAGGTGGGCGCGCAGGCACCAGGGGAAGGTGGTGGCGTCGTCGGCGCGCACCTCGACCACCCGCACGCCGGTGCGGTCCGCGGCCGACTCGTCGACGGGGTAGTTCTCGAACACCAGCATGCTGTCGAACAGCGGTTCCCCGGCGGGCAGTTCACTCAGCGCCTGGATGCGGGGCAGCGCCAGGTGGTCGTGGCGGCGGCCGTCGCTCTGCCGGTCCTGGAGGTCCCGCAGCCAGGGCAGCACGCCGCCGGTCGCGGGCGGCCGGACCCGGGCCGGCACGGTGTTGATGAACAGGCCGATCATCGTCTCGACGCCGGGCAGTTCGGCCGGCCGCCCGGAGACGGTGGTGCCGAAGACGACGTCCGCGGTGCCGCCGTAGCGGGCCAGCAGCAGCGCCCACGCTCCCTCGACCAGGGTGTTGACGGTCAGTCCGGCGGCCGCGGCGTTCTCCCGCAGCCGGGCGGAGAGCGCCTCGTCGAGGGCGCGGTGGACGGCGGCGGTGGCCCGGGCCCGGTGCGCTCCGGCGGGCCGGCGGTCGTAGGGCAGCGCGGTCCGTTCGGTGAACCCGGCCAGGGCGCCGCTCCAGTGGTCCTCGGCGGCCTGTTCGTCCTGCTCGCGCAGCCAGGCCAGGAAGTCCGCGAACGGGCGCCGGACCGGGCGGGGCGCCTGCGGTCCGCCGGTGAGCGCGGCGTACTCCTCGCACACCTCGGTGAGCAGCTGTCCGGTGCTCCAGCCGTCCAGGATCACGTGGTGGGTGGACCAGAGCAGCAGCACCTCCTCGCCGGGCAGCGCGGCCAGGGCCAGCCGGCTGAGCGGCGCGGTGCCCAGGTCCAGCCCGGCGGCCCGCTCCTCGGCGAGCAGCCGTTCGGTCCCCCCGGCGCGCTGTTCGGCCGTCAGCGCGCGCCAGTCCAGGTGGCGGACGGGCAGGGCGGCACGGCGCGCGACCAGCTGGACGGGGTGCGGCAGGCCGCGCCAGTGCACGGAGGTGCGCAGCGCCGGGGTGCGGTCGGCGACCTGCTGCCAGGCCGCGGCGAAGGCCGCCGGGTCGGCGACGCCGGCCAGCCGTACGGCGATCCGGTCCACGTAGGCGCCGTCCCCGTCGACCAGGCCGTGGAAGAGCATGCCGGACTGCAGGGGGGTGAGCGGCAGCACGTCCTCGGTGTCGCGGCCGTTGCCGACCAGGGCGTCCAGCCGCTCCTGGTCGAGGCCGGCCAGCGGGAAGTCGGACGGGGTGCGGCCGCCGGCGCCGGGGCTCGCGCAGTGCTCGGCCAGCTCGCGCAGCGCCTGGAGGGTCTGCTCGGCGAGGGCTCGGACGGTGGCCTCGTCGTAGCGGGCCGCGGGGTAGGTCCAGCCCAGTTCGAGCCGGCCGTCCTGGACCGCCCCGATGACGTCCAGCAGGTAGGGGCGGGGCTCGTCGGGGTCGGTGTCGCGCCCGGCCGGGGGCAGCGAGCCGCGCAGCAGCCCGTCGGCGGCGGCACTGCGGCTGTCCCACTGGCCGTGGTAGTTGAAGGCGATCAGCGGCGCGGCCGCGTCGGCCGGCAGGGCGGACGGGTGCAGGTGGCGCAGGGCGCCGTGGCTGAGTCCGCGCAGCGGGACGGCGCGCAGCTGCTCCTTGACCGAGCGCAGGGTGTCGTGCCAGCCGGCCTCGGGGTCGACGTGCAGGGCGAGCGGGAACTCGGCGGTGAACCAGCCGACTGTGCGGGAGAGGTCCTGGTCGGCGAAGAGGTCCTCGCGGCCGTGGCCCTCCACCCCGATCAGCACGGAGTCGCGGCCGCACCAGCGGGCCAGGGTGCGGCCCAGCGCGCTGAGCAGGACGTCGTTGACCTGGGTGCGGTAGACCTCCGGGACGTGCCGCAGCAGCGCCTCGGTGGTCCGCTCGTCCAGGGTGACGGTGACGGTGGCGGCGGTGCCGTGGGTGTTGGGGCCGGGCCGCCCCTCGGGCAGCCCGGCCGGGGCCCGGCCGGTACGGGTCCAGTACGCGCTGTCGCCGTCCAGGGCGCCGGAGCGGGTGTGCCGCTCCAGCCGGGCGGCCCAGCGGGTGTAGGAGGTGCCCGGCTCCGGCAGCCGGACGGGTGCGCCGGTGCGGGCGGCGCGGTAGGCCGCTTCGAGGTCGGCGAGCAGGATGCGCCAGGAGACGCCGTCGACGGCCAGGTGGTGGATCGTCAGGACGAGCTGGCCGGCCTGGTCGGCGCCGCCGTCGAAGAACAGGGCGCGCAGCATCCGGCCCTCGACCGGGTCGAGGGAGCGCTGCGCCTCGTCGGCGGCGCGCTGCACCTCCGCTTCCGCCGTCGCCGGGTGGTGGGTGAAGACGCCGTCCGGTGCCTGCTCCAGGACCTCCTGGTGCCAGCCGGATCCGCCCCGGCGGAAGCGGGTGCGCAGCGCCGGGTGGTGCTCCGCCAGGGCGAGCACCGCGGTCCGCAGGGCGGCCGGGTCGGTGCCCGGGGCCAGGGCCAGCCGCTGGGTCATGGTGAAGCGCAGCGCCTCGCCCGCCCGGCGGCCGTCGAGGTACCCGTGCTGGATCGGGGTGAGCGGGGCCTCGGCGGGCTCGGCCTCGTCCACCTCCGTCCGTACCGACGACTCACCGGCGCACAGGGCGAGTTCGGCGACGTTCTGGTAGCGGAAGACGTCCTTGGTGGTGAGGGCGAGGCCGGCGGCGCGGGCCCGGGAGACGATCTGGATGCTGAGGATGGAGTCGCCGCCGAGGGCGAAGAAGTTGTCCCGGGCGCCGACCCGCTCCACGCCCAGCACCTCGGCCCAGATCGCGGCGAGCCGCTGCTCGGTGCCGGGGCGCGGGGCGACGTACGGGGTGGTGCGGTCCGGCTGGGCGGGCGGGGCGGGCAGGGCCCGCCGATCGGTCTTGCCGCTGACGGTGCGCGGGACGCGGGCCAGCGGGACGAACGCGGTGGGCACCAGGTGGTCGGGCAGGGTACGCCGCAGCCAGGCCCGCAGTTCCTCGGCGGGCGGCACCCGGTCGCCGGCCGGCACCGGGTAGCCGACCAGCAGGGTCCGGCCGCCCTGTTCGCGGGCGGCGACGGCGCAGTCGGCGAGGTCGGGGTGGGTCAGCAGGGCGGCCTCCACCTCGCCGGGCTCGATCCGGAAGCCGCGGATCTTGACCTGCTCGTCGGCCCGGCCGAGGAACTCCAGCTGTCCTTCGGCGTCCCAGCGGGCCAGGTCGCCGGTGCGGTACATCCGGGTGCCGGGGGCGCCGAACGGGTCGGCGAGGAAGCGGCCGGCGGTCAGCCCGGGCCGGTTCAGGTAGCCGCGGGCGACCTGTTCCCCGGCCAGGTACAGCTCCCCGGGCATGCCCGGCGGCACCGGGCGCAGCGCGCCGTCGAGCACGTGGGCGGTGACGCCGCGGCCCGGCCGGCCGATCACCGGGCGCCCGGGGTGGTCCGCGCAGCGGGCGTAGGCGGCGTCGACGGTGCACTCGGTGGGCCCGTACAGGTTGTAGGTGCTGATGCCGTACTCGGCCTGGGCCGCGCACAGGTCCCGCCAGGTGGCGGCGGGGATCGCCTCGCCGCCGAGCTGCAACAGCCGGGGGTGGTGGGGGGCGGGGGCGAACAGTCCGGCGGCGGTGAGTTCGCGCAGCAGGGAGGGGGTGACGTTGACGACGTCGAGCCGCTGGTCGACGATCCGGGCGAGGAAGGCCTGCGGGTCCAGCCGGACGTCCTCGTCGATCAGGTGGAGTTCCTGGCCGGAGACCAGCAGCAGCGGGCCCTCCCAGCTGGTGTCGAAGGAGAGGGAGGCGCTGAGGGCGACCTTCAGCCGGCTGCCGTCGGCGGTGTGCGGGGCGAGCATCCCCTCCCGGTGGTCGCGGCAGAGGTTGACCAGCTGGCGGTGCTCGACGACCACGCCCTTGGGGCGGCCGGTGGAGCCGGAGGTGTGGATCAGGTAGGCGGCGTGCCCGGGCAGCAGCGGGACGGTCCGTTCGGCATCGGTGAGGTCGTGGCCGGGCAGGGCCTCCCACGGCACCTCGCGCAGGGTGTGCTCGGTCAGCACCGTGTGCGGCCGGGTGTCGTCGAGCAGCAGGGCGGCCCGCTCCTCGGGCAGGTCCGGGTCGACGAACTGGAGGACGGCGCCGGCCTTGAGCACCGCGAACAGCGCCACCAGCAGGTCGGAGGTGCGCGGCAGCCGGACGGCGACCACCTGCTCCGGGCCGGCGCCGAGGGCGGCCAGGTGGCGGGCGAGGCGGTTGGCCCGGGTGTTGAGCGCGGCGTAGTCCAGGGTGGCGTCGCGGGCGACCAGCGCGGTGGCGTCCGGGGTGCGGGCGGCCTGCTCCTCGAACAGGGCGGTGAAGGTGGTGTCGGGCCCGGGCAGCGGCTCGCCGCGCCCCTGCCGCAGCACCTGCTCCCGCTCCTCCCCGGTCATCAGCGGCAGCGCCCCGACGGCCGTCGCGGGCGCGTCGGCGGCGGCCGCCAGCAGGATGGTCAGCCGGTCGGCGAGCTGCCGGGCGGTGCGGGCGTCGAAGAGCCCGGTGCTGTACTCCAGGTAGCCGGTCAGGCCGCCGTCGTGCTCGGCGAAGTCGAAGGAGAGGTCGAAGGTGGCGTTGCGGACGGGCGGGGTGAGGGGTTCCACCGTCAGGCCGGGCAGCCGGGGCGCCTCGGCGCCGAGGTTGTGCAGCGCCACCATCACCTGGAACAGCGGGGTGCGGCTGGTGTCGCGCTCCGGCTGGAGGACGTCCACCAGCCGTTCGAAGGGCACCTCCTGGTGGGCCAGGGCGTCCAGGACGGTGGCCCGCGCGGCGGTCAGCAGCTCGTGGAAGGACAGCTCGGGGCGGATGTCGCCGCGCAGCACCAGGGTGTTGACGAACATGCCGACCACGTCGTGGAGTTCGCCCTGTTCGCGGCCGGAGGTGACGGTGCCGACGGCGATGTCCGTCTGCCCGGACCAGCGGGCCAGCAGCACCTGGCAGGCGGCCAGCAGGACGGTGTAGAGGGTGCCGTCGGCCTCCCGGCCGCGCTCGCGCAGCCGGGCGGTCAGCCCGGCGGGCAGGGTGAAGGTGACCAGCGCGCCCTCCCGGGTGCGCACCGCCGGGCGCGGCCGGTCGGTGGTCAGGGCCAGCGGGGCCAGGCCGTCCAGGGCCCGGCGCCAGTGGTCGAGGTCGGCCTCGGCGGCGGCGGTGCGGGTGCGCTGCCAGGCCGCGTAGTCGGTGTACCGGACGGGTGGCGCGGGCAGCCGCGGGCGGCGGCCTTCGAGGGCGGCGGCGTACAGCTCACCGAGGTCGCGGCCGAGCACGCCCATCGACCAGCCGTCGGTGGCGATGTGGTGCACCGCCAGGGCGAGGACGTGCTCGTCGGCGGCGGTGCGCAGCAGGCGGGCGCGCAGCACCGGGCCGGCTTCGAGGTCGAAGGGGGTGGCGGCGATCCGCTCCAGGCGGGCGTCCAGGTCGGCCGGCGGGACGTCCTCGCGGGGCAGTTCGACGGGGTGGGGCGGGCGCACCACCTGCCGGGCCCGGCCGTCCCGTTCGGCGTAGGTGGTCCGCAGTGCCTCGTGCCGCTCGACCAGGGCGTCCAGGGCGCCACCGAGCGCGGCCCGGTCGAGGGTGCCGCGCAGCCGCAGCACGGACAGCGAGGTGTACTCGGTGCTGCCGGGCTCGAAGCGGTCGAGGAACCAGAGCCGCTGCTGAGCGTAGGAGAGCGGCGGTTCGCTGCCCGGGTCGGCGGCGGGGACGACGGCCGGGACGGCGGTCCGTGCGGCGCCCGGGCCCGGCTCGCCGAGCGCCTCGGCGAGGTCGGCGAGCACGGGGTGGGTGAACAGCAGCCGGGGCGAGAGGTCGGCGGAGCCGAAGGCGGCGCGCAGCCGGGCGGTGACCCGCACGGCGAGGATGGAGTCGCCGCCGAGGGCGAAGAAGTCGTCCTCGGCGCCGATCGGGCCGGCGTCCAGGACCTCCGTCCAGGCCCGGGCGACCAGCCGCTCGGCGGGGGTGCGGGGGGCGGTGCGCTCGCGGCCGGCGGCGTAGCCGTCCGGTCCGGGCGCCGGCAGGGCGCGCCGGTCGAGCTTGCCGTTGGGGGTGAGCGGCAGGGCGGCCAGCGGCACGTAGGCGGCGGGTACCAGGTAGGCGGGCAGCAGCCGTTCCAGGTGGGCGCGCAGCTCGGCGGCGCCCGGGGGCCGCAGCGGGTCCGCGCCGACGACGTGGGCGACCAGCCGGCGGGTGCCGGCGGCGTCCTCGTGGACGCCGACGGTGGCCAGGCCCACGCCGGGGTGGGTCTGGAGGGCGGCCTCGATCTCGCCGGGTTCGATCCGGTAGCCGCGGATCTTGACCTGCTGGTCGGCGCGGCCCAGGTAGCGCAGGGTGCCGTCGGCCTGCCGGCGGGCCCGGTCGCCGGTGCGGTACATCCGGGTGCCGGGGGCGCCGAACGGGTCGGCGAGGAAGCGGGTGGCGGTCAGGCCGGGCCGGTTGAGGTAGCCGCGGGCCAACCCCTCGCCCGCCACGTACAGTTCGCCGACCGCGCCCGGGGGCAGCGGGGCCAGGTCGTCGTCGAGCACGTACAGCCGCAGGTCGGCGATGCCGGTGCCGATCGGGCCGGGGCCGCCGGCGGTGGCGCGGTCCAGCGCGGTGTGGGTGACGTGCACGGTGGTCTCGGTGATGCCGTACATGTTCACCAGCCGCGGCGCGTCCTCGGGGTGGCGCCGGTACCAGTCGGCGAGCCGGGTGACGTCCAGCGCCTCGCCGCCGAAGACCACCGTGCGCAGCGCCAGCCGGGCGGAGACCTCCGGGAGCCGGGCGTCGGCGCGGCCCAGCTGGTGGAAGGCGGACGGGGTCTGGTTGAGGACGGTGACCCGCTCGTCGGCGAGCAGCCGCAGGAAGTCCTCCGGGGAGCGGGCGGTGTCCTCGGGCACCACCACCAGCCGGCCGCCGTGCAGCAGCGGACCCCACAGCTCCCAGACCGAGAAGTCGAAGGTGTAGGAGTGGAAGAGCGTCCAGACGTCGTCGGCGCCGAAGCCGAACAGCTCCCGGGTCCGCTCGAAGAGCCGCACCACGTTGGCGTGCGGCACCACGACGCCCTTGGGGCGGCCGGTGGAGCCGGAGGTGAAGATGGCGTAGGCGGGGCTGTCGGGCAGCGGGCGGTGGCCGGGGCCTCCCCGCGGGCCGAGCGGGCCGGCCGGGCGCCGGGCCAGGTCGGCGCGCACCCCGGGGTCGGCCAGGGCGAGGACGGGGACGTCGACGCCGGTCGGCCTGTCCGGGGCCTCCGGGGTCTCCGGGGCCTCCAGGGTCACCAGGGCCACCGGGGCGGCGTCGCGCAGCAGTTCGGCTCTGCGTTCGGCGGGCAGGCCCGGGTCGAGCGGCAGGTAGGCCGCGCCGGTCTTGAGGACGGCGAGGACGGCCACCACCAGCTCGGCGGTGCGGGGCAGCGCGAGGGCGACGTACCGCTCGGGGCCGGCGCCGAACTCGGCCAGCCGGTGGGCGAGCCGGTCGGCCCGGGCGTCCAGTTCGGCGTAGTCGAGGTGTTCCTCGCCGCAGGTGACGGCCTCGGCGTCCGGGGTGCGGGCGGCCTGCTCCTCGAAGAGCTCGACCAGGCTGCGCCCGGGCCGGCCCTGCGCGGTGCCGTTCCAGTCGACCAGCAGCCGGCGCCGCTCCTCGGCGGTGGTCCAGGCCAGCGCGCGCAGCGGGCGGTCCAGTCCGGCGGCCAGCTCGGTGAGCAGCAGGCAGAGCCGCTCGGCGAGGGCGCGCACGGTCGCCGCGTCGAACAGGCCGGGGTCGTAGGCGAGGTCGAAGCCGACCTGCCCGCCCTGGTAGGCGCGCAGCACCAGCGGGAAGCTGGTGGCGTCCCGGGAGGAGACCTCGGCCAGGCGCACCCCGGTGCCGGCGGCCCGGGCGTCGTCGAAGGGGTAGTTCTCGAAGGCGACGATGCTGTCGAACAGCGCGCTGCCGGACGGGACGTCGCTGTAGCCGGTGAGTTCGGCGAGCGAGACCGCCGAGTGCCGGCGGGCCTCGGCCTGGTCGTCCTGGAGTTCCCGCAGCCAGTGGGCGGCGGTGCGGGCGCCGTCCACCCGGACCCGGGTGGGCAGGGTGTTGATGAACATGCCGATCATCGACTCGACGCCGGGCAGTTCCTCGGGCCGGCCGGAGACGGTGGTGCCGAACAGCACGTCCGGTTCGCCGCTGTAGCGGGAGAGCAGCAGCGCCCAGGCGCCCTGGACCACGGTGCCCAGGGTCAGCCCGGCGTGGCGGGCGGTACGGGCGAGCCGCTCGGAGACCTCCTCGGACAGGGCGGCGCTGTGGCTGCCGGCCGAGCGGGCCCGGTGGGCCTCGTGCCGCACCCGGTCGGCGGGCAGCGGGGTGGCGGTGGCGAAGCCGTCCAGGACGGACCGCCAGTGGGCCCGGGCGGCCCCGGTGTCCTGCCCGGCGAGCCAGTGGACGTAGTCGGCGAAGGGCCGGCGCACCGCCGGGGCGGGCGCCGCGCCGGTGGTGAGCGCCGCGTACTCGGCGAACACGTCGGTGAGCACCTGGGCGAGGCTCCAGCCGTCCAGGATCAGGTGGTGGGAGGTCCACAGCAGCTGGACCCGGGCCTCGGGCAGCCGGACCAGGGTGAGCCGGGTGAGCGGCGCGGTGGCGATGTCCAGGCCGAGGGCGAGGTCCTCGGCGCGCAGCTGGGCCAGCCGTTCGGCGCGCGCGGCCGGGTCGGCGGCCCGCAGGTCCAGGTGGGTCACCGGCAGCCGGACGCCCCGGCGCACCACCTGGAGCGGGGCGGGGACGCCCTCCCAGACCACCGAGGTGCGCAGCGCGGGCGTGCGGTCGGCGACCCGCTGCCAGGCCAGGGCGAGGGCGTGCGGGTCGGCGACGCCCTCCAGCAGCAGGGAGGCCTGGTCCAGGTAGACGTCGTCCTCGCCGCCGACCAGGCGGTGGAAGAGCATGCCCTCCTGGAGCGGGGTGAGCGGCAGCAGGTCCGTCACGTCCCGGCCGTCGCCGACCAGCCGGTCCAGCGTCTCCTGGTCGAGCCCGGCGAGCGGGAAGTCGGAGGGGGTGCGGCCGCCGGCGCCGGGGCTCGCGCAGTGCTCGACGATGGCGCCCAGGGCGGTGGTCACGGCCTCGGCCAGCCGCCGGACGGTGTCGGCCTCGTGGACCACGTCGCTGTAGTGCCAGGTGAGTTCGAGTTCGCCGTCGGCGACCACGGCGGAGACGTCGAGCAGGTGGGCCGGCCGCTCGTCCGGGGCGAGGTCCGGGCCGGGCGCCGGCCCGGCGGGGGCGAAGTCGCCGACCTCGGGGGCGGTCCACTGGCCGTGGTAGTTGAAGCAGACCTGCGGCAGCGGGACGTCCCGCAGGGCCCCGGCGCCCTCGGCGGGCGAGCCGAGCCGGGCGAGGGCCTCGTAGCCCAGGCCGCGGCGGGGCACGGCGCGCAGCCGCTCCTTGACCTGCTTGAGGGTGGCGGCCCAGTCGGGGGCGTCGGCGGGGCCGGCCGGGGCGAGGGTGACGGGGTACTGGGTGGTGAACCAGCCGACGGTGCGGGACAGGTCGAGGTCGTCGAAGAGGTCCTCGCGGCCGTGGCCCTCCAGGGCGACGGTGACCCGTCCGGTGCCGGTCCAGTCGGCGAGGGCCCGGCCCAGGGCGCTGAGCAGCACGTCGTTGACCTGGGTGCGGTAGACCTCGGGGACCTTGCGCAGCAGCGCCCCGGTGGTGGCCCGGTCGAGCCGGCTGCGCAGGGTGCGCACCGAGCCGGCCGTGGGGGTGCCGGGCAGGTCGACGGGCAGCGGATCGGCGGGGGCGGCGGTCTCGGCGCTCCAGTACGGCAGGTCGGCGTCCAGGCCGCCGGCCCGGACGAGTGCGGCGAGCCGGTGGGCCCAGTCGGTGAACGCGGTGGGCTCGGGCGCGGGCTCGGGGGTGGCGCCCGCGGCGGCCCGCCGGTAGGCCTCGGGCAGCTCGGCGAGCAGCACCCGCCAGGAGACGCTGTCCACGGCGAGGTGGTGGGCGGTCAGGAAGAGCTGGGGCCGCTCCCCGTCGGCGGGGCGGAACAGGACGGCGCGCAGCAGGGCGCCGGTGGCCGGGTCCAGTTGGGCGCGGGCGGTCTCGGCGGCCTCCAGCCGGGCGGTCTCGGCGGCTCCGGTCCGGTCCGTGCCCGGGTCGAGGACGGTCAGTGGCCGTGCGGCGTCGGCGACCGGTTCCTGGCGCCAGCCGGCCCCGGTGCGGGTGAAGCGGGTGCGCAGCGCGGGGTGGGCGGCCACCAGGGCGGTCAGTGCCCGTTCCAGGGCCGGTTCGTCCAGGTCGTGCGGCAGGTCGAGCAGCATCGACATGGTGAAGTGGCGCAGCGGCCCGTGGGCGGCGAAGAACCACTCCTGGACGGGGGTGAGCGGGGCGGGCCCCTCCTCCCGGTGCCGCTCGACGGCGGCCCCGGCTCCGGCGGTGCGGGCGGCGGCGGCCAGGTCGGCGACGGTCTGGTGGCGGAAGACGTCCTGGGAGCCGATCCGCAGGCCTTCGGCGCGGGCCCGGGAGACGGCCTGGATGCTCAGGATCGAGTCGCCGCCGAGTTCGAAGAAGTTGTCGGTGACGCCGACCCTGGGCACGCCGAGCACCTCGGCCCAGATGGCGGCGAGGGTCTCCTCCTCCGGGGTCCGCGGGGCGACGAACTCCCCTTCCCGGGCCTCGGTTTCGGGGGCGGGCAGGGCGCGGCGGTCGAGCTTGCCGCTGGTGCCGAGCGGCAGCGCGTCGAGCACGGTGAAGGAGGACGGCACCAGGTGGTCGGGCAGCACCCGGCGCAGGGCGGCGCGCAGTTCGGCGAAGGGGCGGGCGGCGCCGTCGGCGAACACCAGGTAGGCGGCCAGCCGGTTCTGTCCGTGGGCGTCGGGGACGGCGACCACGGCGGCCGCGGCGACCTCCGGCAGGTCGAGCAGGGCGCCCTCGATCTCGCCGGGTTCGATCCGGTGGCCGCGCACCTTGACCTGGTCGTCGGCGCGCCCGAGGTACTCCAGGCGCCCGTCGGCGGTCCAGCGGGCGAGGTCGCCGGTGCGGTACATCCGGCTGCCGGGCGGCCCGTACGGGTCGGCGGTGAAGCGGGCGGCGGTCAGGCCGGGGCGGCCGGCGTAGCCGCGGGCGACCTGCTCGCCGGCCAGGTGGAGTTCGCCGCTCACCCCGGGCGGCACCGGCCGGAGCCGCCCGTCCAGGACGTAGGCGCGGACGTTGGGCAGCGGGCGGCCCACCAGCGGCCGGTCCCCGCCGTCGATCCGGCAGGCGAGCGCGTCGACGGTGCACTCGGTGGGGCCGTAGTAGTTGTAGGCGGCCGTCCCGGGGCGGGCGGCGAGTTCGCGCCAGAGCCGGGGGGCGACCGCCTCGCCACCGAGCATCAGCACCCGGGGGCGGTGGCGGGGGTCGTCGAGCAGCCCGGCGGGCAGCAGTTGGCGCAGGTAGGAGGGGGTGAGGTCGAGGAAGTCGATCCGGTGGCGCACGACGTACTCGACCAGGGCGGCCGGGTCCATCCGGGTGGTCTCGTCGACCAGGTGCAGCGGGTGGCCGTCGGCCAGCAGCAGCAGGCCCTCCAGCGAGGTGTCGAAGGAGAGGGAGGCGGTCAGCGCGACGTTCAGCGGCCCGCCGCCGGCGTCGGCGACGAAGCCGGCCCGGTGGGCGGCGAGCAGGTGGGCCAGGGCGCGGTGCGGGACGGTGACGCCCTTGGGGCGGCCGGTGGAGCCGGAGGTGTAGAGCACGTACGCGGTGGTCGAGAGGTCCGGCGGGGCGAGCGGGCCGGTGCCGCCGGTGTCGTCGCCGGTGTCCGTGTCACCGGGGTCGGTGTCCGCCAGGGCGCGCAGGGTCTCCTCGTCCAGCAGCAGGGCCGGGCGGGCGTCCTCCAGCAGGTACTGGACGCGCTCCTCGGGCAGCGCCGGGTCCAGCGGCAGGTAGCCGGCGCCGGCCTTCCAGACCGCGAGGACGGCCACCACCAGGTCGGCGGTGCGCGGCAGCCGCAGCGCGACCAGCCGTTCGGGGCCGGCACCGCGGGCGATCAGGTGGCGGGCGAGCCGTTCGGCGCGGGCGTCGAGGGTCGCGTAGTCGAGCCGCTCCTCCCCGGCGACCAGGGCGAGGGCGTGCGGGGTCAGGGCGGCCCGGCGGCGGAACAGTTCGGGGTGGCTCACGGCTTCGACGGGCAGCGCGGTGGCGTTCCAGTCCCGGGTGACCCGCTCGGTCTCCCGCGCGGAGAGCAGCGGCAGGGTGGCGAGCGGGCGGTCCGGTTCGGCGGCGGCGCCCTCCAGCAGCCGCAGCAGCTGCTCGGCCGTCCGGCGGGCGGTGGGGGCGTCGAAGAGGTCGGCCCGGTACTCCAGGACGCCGGTGAGCGCCTCGCCGTCGGGGACGAACTCCACGCTGAGGTCGAAGGTGGCGGCCTGCCGGGGCACGGTGACCGGGGCGGTGGCGAGTCCGTGCGGGTCACCGGCCGCGGCCGGGGCGGGGTGCAGCAGCACCAGCACGTCGAACAGCGGGTTGCGGCCGGCCTCGCGGGGCGCGCCGACCGCCTCGACGATCCGCTCGAACGGCGTGTCGCCGTGGGCGAGGGCGTCGTTGCCGGTCCCGGTGGCGGCCGCGAGCAGCTCGCGGAAGGAGGCGTCGGGCGCCACCCGGGTGCGCAGGACCACCGTGTTGACGAAGCAGCCGACGGCCCGTTCCAGCTCGGTGCGGGTGCGGCCGGCCATCAGGGAGCCGACGGTGACGTCCTCCTGGCCGGACCAGCGGGCCAGCAGCGCCTGGGTGCCGGCCACCAGCGCGGTGTTGAGGGTGCCCTGCCGTTCGGCGGCGAGTTCGCGCAGCCGGGCGGTGAGCGGCGCGGGGACGGTGAAGGTGTGCAGGGCGCCGGGGCCGGCCTCCTCGCCGCGCCGGGGGTGGTCCAGCGGCAGTTCCGGCGGCACCGCGCCGGCCAGCTTCTCCTTCCAGTGGGCGAGTTGCTTCTCCAGCCGGTCGCCGGAGAGCTGCTCGCGCTGCCACACCGCGAAGTCGGGGTACTGGGCGGCGACCTCGGGCAGTCCGGGTTCGGCGCCGCGGGCCAGGGCGTCGTACGCGGTGCACAGTTCGTCCAGGACGACGCCCATGGACCAGCCGTCGGTGACGATGTGGTGGGCGGTCAGCTGCAGCACGTGGGCGTGCGGCGACTCGGCCACCAGCAGGGCGCGCAGCAGCGGCCCGCGGGCGAGGTCGAAGGGCCGGGAGTACTCCTGGAGCAGGATGGCGTCCAGGCTCTCCCCGTCGGCCGGTGTGCGGACCGGCAGGTCGACCGGCCCGGCCGGAAGGACGGTCTGCACCGGCCGGCCGTCGCTCTCCGCGAAGGTGGTGCGCAGCGCCTCGTGGCGCGCCACCACGGCGGTCAGCGCCGCGGCGAGGGCCGCGCGGTCCAGCGCGCCGGTGAAGCGCAGGGCGACGGCGCTGTTGTAGCGCGGGTCGCCGGGGCGCAGCCGGTCCAGGAACCAGAGCCGCTGCTGGACGAAGGAGGGCGGCAGCGGCCGGCTGCGGTCGGCGCGCGGGATGGCCCGGTCGGCGGCGGCCTGCGCGGTGTCGGCCCGGCCGGCCAGCCGCCGGCGCAGGGCCTCGCGCAGGTCGGCGGGCAGGGCTGCGGCGCGGTCTCGCTTCGAAGTCGTCATGGTCGGCTCCTCACCGTTCGTCGTCGTCGGGGCGGCCGGAGGCGGCGGCTTCGTCGGGTCCGCCCAGGGCGGCGGCTTCGAGTTCGCTGAGCACCAGGTCCTCGACCAGGTCCGCCAGGGCGGCCACGGTGCGGGAGACCAGCACGTCGCGGGGGGTGAGCGTGACGCCGAAGGCGTCGTTGGCCCGGGAGGCGATCAGCAGGGCGCGCACGGAGTCGCCGCCGAGCTGGAAGAAGTCGTCGGCGGCGCCGACGCCGGTGTGCAGGGTCTCGGCCCAGATCTCCGCCACCGCCTCCTCGGTGGGGGTGCGGGGTGCGACCCGCTCGGCCGGCCCGGCCTCCTCCGGCCCGGGGGCGGGCAGGGCGGCGCGGTCGGTCTTGCCGCTCGCGGTGAGCGGGAAGCGTTCCAGCACCGCGAAGGCGGTGGGGACCATGGGGCCGGGCAGCGAGCGGGCGGCCAGGGCGCGCAGTTCGGCGCCGGTGGGCGGTTCGGCGCCGGGGGCGGCCAGCAGGTGGGCGACCAGCCGGGGCAGCCCGGGCTCGTCCTCCCGGATGCTCACCACGGCGTCCAGCACGGCCGGGTGGCGCGTCAGCACGGCCTCCACCTCGCCCGCCTCGATCCGGTGGCCGCGCAGTTTGAGCTGGTGGTCGGTGCGGCCCAGGTAGTGCAGTTCGCCGTGGCGGTCGCGGCGCACCAGGTCCCCGGTGCGGTACATCCGGCCGCCGGGCGGCCCGTACGGGTCGGCGGTGAAGCGGGCGGCGGTCAGGCCGGGGCGGCCGAGGTAGCCGCGGGCGAGGGCCGGTCCGCTGAGCCACAGTTCGCCGGGGACGCCGTCGGGCACCGGCCGCAGCCGGGCGTCCAGGACGTACGCGCCGGTGGCGGGCAGCGGGCGGCCGATCGGCGGGGCGGCGCCGTCCGCGGTCAGCGGCGCGGACCAGGTGGCGACCACGGTGGCCTCGGTGGGGCCGTAGGAGTTGACCATCCGGTGGTGCGGGGCCCAGCGGGCGACCAGGTCGGCGCCGCAGGCCTCGGCCCCGACGATCAGCGTCCTGAGGTCGGGCAGGCTGCCGGGGGTGTCGGCCGGCAGGGTGGCCAGGGCGGCGGGCGGCAGCAGGGTGTGGGTGATCCGCTCCGCCCGCAGCAGCCCGGCCAGTCGGTCGCCGAGCAGGGGGCCGGGCTCGGGCACCACCAGCCGGGCGCCGTGCGGCAGGGCCAGGCACAGTTCGAGCACCGAGGCGTCGAAGCTGGGGGTGGCGAAGGCGAGCACCCGGTCCCCCGGGGCGGCCCGGTAGTGCGCGGCCTCGGCGGCGGCGAAGGCCGCGAGCCCGCGGTGGGTGACGACGACGCCCTTGGGGGTGCCGGTGGAGCCGGAGGTGAAGATGACGTAGGCGGGGTCGTCCGGGTCCAGCGGGCGGGTCCGGTCGGCGTCGGTGGGCCGGTGGCCGGGGGCGCCGGCCGGCTCGGCGGCGAGGAGCTCGGCGACCTCCTTGGCGTCCAGGGTCAGGGCGGGGGCCGCGTCGCGCAGCATCGCCTCGATCCGTTCCTCGGGGTAGTGCGGGTCGACGGGCAGGAAGGCGGCGCCGGTCTTGGCCACCGCGAGTTCGGCGAGCACGGTGTCGGCCGAGCGGGGCAGCAGCAGGGCGACGAGCCGCCCGGGGCCGGCGCCGCGGGCGATCAGCCGGTGGGCCAGCCGGTTGGCGAGGGCCTCGGCCTCGGCGAAGGTCAGCTCCAGGCCGGCCGCGCTCAGCGCGACGGCCTGCGGCCACCGGTCCACGGCGGCCTCGACCAGGGCGGGCAGGGTCGCCGGGGGCACCGGGCCGGTCTCCGGGCGGGCCGGGCCGCGCAGCAGCCGCTCGCGTTCGCCGGGCGGCAGCAGGTCGAGCCCGTCCAGCGGGGTGGTGCCGTCCGAGTCGGCCAGCGCGGACAGGGTGTGCAGCAGCTGGTCGGCGAGGCGCCGGGCGGTCTCCCGGTCGAGGAAGCGCGGGTCGTGGCCGAGTTCCACGGCGAGCCGCTCGCCGGGCGAGACCACCACGGTGAGCGGGTAGTTGGTGGCCTCCCGGGCGTCCAGTTCGCGCACCAGCAGGCCGTGCGCGCCGGCCGTGGCGTCGCCGACCGGGTAGTTCTCGAAGACGACCAGGCTGTCGAACAGCTCGGTGCCCGGCGGGACCTGGCCGAGCGCGTGCATCCGGGCCAGCGGCAGGTGGTCGAAGCGGCGGTCCTCGGCCTGCTCCTCCTGGAGGGTGCGCAGCCAGTCGGCGCAGGGCCGGCGGCCGTCGACGGCGACCCGGGCGGGCAGGGTGGTGATGAACAGGCCGACGATGCCGTCGGAGCCGGCCAGGTCGGTGGGCCGGCCGGAGACGGTGGTGCCGAAGCAGACCCGCTGTTCCCCGCTCCAGCGCGACAGCAGCAGCGCCCAGGCGCCCTGCACCACGGTGTTGAGGGTGAGGCGGTGGCGGCGGGCGAACTCCTGGAGCCGCTCGGTGTCCGCCTCGTCCAGCCGGTGCGAGAGCCAGTCCCCGGAGCGGGCCGTGTCGCCCGGGGCGGGGCGGCGGTCGTAGGGCAGCGCGGTGGGGGCGGTGAGGTCGGCCAGCACGGCGCGCCAGTGCTCGACGGCGGCGCCGGTGTCGCGCTCCGCGAGCCAGCCGACGTAGTCCGCGAAGGGCCGGCGCTCGGGCAGTCGGGGCCGCTCGCCGCGGGCGAGGGCGGCGTGGGCGGCCAGCACGTCCGCGAGGACGTGGAAGACGCTCCAGCCGTCCAGCAGCACGTGGTGGAAGGCCCAGACCACCCGGATCCGGTCCGGGCCGAGCCGGATCAGGTCGAGCCGCAGCAGCGGAGCCCGGTCCAGGGCCAGGGGGTGGGCCCGCCGTTCGGCGAGCAGGTCCTCCAGCCGGGCTTCGCGCTGCGCCGCGCCCAGCGCGCTCCAGTCGTGTTCGGTGACCGGGAGCGTCGCCTGCCGGTGGACCACCTGGAGCGGCACGGGAACGTCGCGCAGCACCACGGAGGTGCGCAGCACCGGGGTGCGGTCGACGACGTGCTGCCAGGCGGCGGCCAGCAGGTCGGGGTCGCGGGCGCCGTCCAGGACGAAGGTGATCTGCTCGACGTACAGGCCGTGTTCGGCCTCGTCGAGGCCGTGCACCACCATGCCGGTCTGGGTGGGGGTGAGGGGCTGGATCTCCGTCACGTCCCGGCCGGTGCCGGCCAGCCGGTCGACGCCGGCCTGGTCCAGACCGGCCAGCGGGAAGTCGGAGGGGGTGCGGCCGCCGGCGCCGGGTTCGGCGCAGTGGCGGACGATCTCCCGCAGCTCGTCCAGCAGTTCGGCGGCCAGCCGGGCGACCGTCCCGCTGTGGTGCACCTCGCGGGAGTAGGACCAGGTGAAGGAGAGCCGGCCCTCGGCGACCAGGCCGAGCACGTCCAGCAGGTGGGGGCGGCGGGCGGTGCGGTCCATGCCGCCGGTGAGCGGGCCGGCCGGGGCGTGCAGCAGGCCCCCGGGGCTGGCGCTCCGGTCCTGCCGGCCCAGGTAGTTGAAGCCGATCTGCGGCAGCGCGAGGCCGGGCTCCGACTTGAGGTGGCGCAGGGCGCCGTGGCCGAGGCCGCCGTTCGGGACGGCGCGCAGGATCTCCTTGACGGCCTTCAGGGCGGTGCCGGTGTCCGCGTCCGGGGGCACGTCCAGGGCGACGGGGTGCATCGCGGTGAACCAGCCGACGGTGCGGGACAGGTCGACGCCGTCGAGGAGTTCCTCGCGGCCGTGGCCCTCCAGGGTGATCAGGACCCGGTTCCGTCCGGTCCAGCGGGCCAGCACCCGGCCGAGGGCGCAGAGCAGGACGTCGTTGACCCGGGTGCGGTAGGCCTCCGGGACGTCCTGGAGCAGCCGGCGGGTGTCCTCGGCGCCCAGGGCGAAGGTCAGCGACTCCTCGGCCTCGGCCGTGTTGGCGCCGTCGAGGTCGGTGGGCAGCGCGGTGGCCGCACCGTCCGCCAGGCGCTGCCAGTACGGGAGTTCCGCGTCGAAGCCGCCGGCCGCGGTGTGCGCGGCGAGGCGTTCGGCCCAGGCCCGGAAGGAGGTGCTCTTGGCGCCGAGGTCGGGCCGCTCGCCCGCGGCCGCCGCGCGGTGGGCGCGCTCCAGGTCCTCCAGCAGGATCCGCCAGGACACCGCGTCGACCACCAGGTGGTGCGCGGCCAGCAGCAGCGCCGGGCGGGGGTCGCCGGCGAAGCGGCAGAGCGCGGCGCGCAGCAGCGGCCCGGCGGCCAGGTCGAATCCCTCGGCGAGGCGCTCGCCGAGGTCGCGCAGGGCGCTCTCGCGTTCCTCGCCCTCGGCGGCGGGCAGCTCGTGGACCCGCAGGTCGGGGGCCTGGCCGGGCTCGGTGCCGTACTGGCGCCACCGGCCGTCGGGGAGCGGCTCGCAGCGCAGCCGCAGGGCGTCGTGGTGGTCCAGGACGGCGGCCAGGGCGGCCCGCAGGGCGGGCTCCTCGGTGCCGGGGGCGAGGGTGAAGGAGACGGACTGGGTGAGCCGGGCGGGGTCGCCGTCGAGGGTGTCCAGCAGCCAGTGCTGGACGGGGGTGAGCGGGGTCTCGCCGGTGACGGCGCCCTGGTCGGCGTCCGTGCCGGGGCTCGGCGCGCGTTCGGCGGCACCGGCGAGTTCCGCGAGGGTCTGGTGGGCGAACAGGTGCCGGGGGGTCAGCGCGAGGCCGGCCCGGCGGGCCGCCGAGACGATCTGGATGCCGAGGATGGAGTCCCCGCCGAGGGCGAAGTAGTTGTCGTCCGCGTTCACCTCGGGCACGCCCAGCACCTCGCGCCAGATCGCGGCGAGGGCCTGCTCGGTTTCGGTGCGCGGCGGCCGGTCGCCGCCGGTGGCCCGGGTGGCCGGGACCGGTTCGGGCAGGGCGCGCCGGTCCAGCTTGCCGGTGGCGCCGAGCGGCAGCCGCTCCAGCGGCACCACCAGGGCGGGCACCAGGTGGTCGGGGAGGGTGCGGCCGAGGAAGGTCCGCCACTCGGCCGGGTCGGGCAGGGCGCCGTCGCGGGGCACCGCGTAGCCCACCAGCCGCTTGTGGCCGTCCTGGTCGACCACCCGGGCGGCGGCCGCCGCCACCTGCGGGTGGCGGGCCAGCGCGGCCTCGACCTCGCCGAGTTCGATCCGGAAGCCGCGCACCTTGACCTGGTCGTCGGCGCGGCCGAGGTAGTCCAGTTCGCCGTCGGCGCTCCAGCGCACCCGGTCGCCGGTGCGGTACATCCGGCTGCCGGGCGGGCCGTAGGGGTCGGGCAGGAAGCGCCCGGCGGTCAGGCCGGGGCGGCGCAGGTAGCCGCGCGCCACGCCGGTGCCGGCCAGGTACAGCTCCCCGGGCGCGCCGACGGGCACCGGGCGCAGCCGCGCGTCCAGGACGTAGGCCCGGGCGCCGCCGACCGGTCGGCCGATCGGCGGGTCGCGGTCGGGGTCGGCGGGGTCGCAGGTGTGGGCGGTGGCGTAGACGGTGGCCTCGGTGGGGCCGTAGACGTTCAGCACCCGGCAGCCGGGGACGGCCTCGCGCAGGGTGCGGACGGTGCGGGCGGGCAGTCCTTCGCCGGCCAGCACCACGGTGTCCGCGCCGAGTCGCAGGGCGCCGTCGGCGAGCAGTCCGCCGAGGGCCGAGGGCACGGCGCTGAGCAGGCCGGCCCTCCGGGGGCCGGGGTTCTCGGCCAGGGCCAGCAGGTCGCGCAGGAGTTCCACGCAGCCGCCGGAGAGCAGCGGCGCGAAGATCTCGAACACCGACACGTCGAAGTTGAGCGAGGTGGCGGCGAGCACGTGCTCCAGGCCTCGGCCGGCGAACTCGGCGGCGGCCCAGTCGGTCAGGGCGAGCACCGAGGCGTGGGCGACCACCACGCCCTTGGGGCGGCCGGTGGAGCCGGAGGTGTGGATGACGTACGCGGGGTGCTCCGGCAGCAGGGCGCCGTGCCGTTCCGGGTCGCCGACGGCGTCGGTGCGGGCGGCGGCCAGCCGTTCCCGGCAGGCCGGGTCGTCCGGCACGATCCGGGCGTACGGGCCGTCGGGGAGCCGTCCCTCGGTCGCGGCGTCGGTGATCACGGCGTCGGGCCGGACGTCCTCGAAGAGGTAGGCGATCCGCTCGGCCGGGTAGCCGGGGTCGACCGGCAGGTACGCGGCACCGCTCTTGAGCACCGCGAGCAGCGCCACGGCCAGTTCGACGGTGCGGGGCAGCGCGAGCGCGACGAAGCGCTCGGGTCCGGCCCCGGCCCCGATCAGCAGCCGGGCCAGCCGGTTGGAGCGTTCGTCCAGCTCCCGGTAGGTCAGCAGGCCGTCGCCGGAGCGCACGGCCGGGGCGTCGGGGGTGCGGGCGGCCTGCCGGGCGAAGGCCTCGGGCAGGGTGCGCCGGGGCGCCCGGCGCACCGGGCCGCCGAGGCGTTCCAGCAGCTCGCGTCCCTCGGCCGGGTCCAGCAGCGGCAGTTCGCCGGCCGGCCGGTCGAGGCCGGCCGCCATCCCGGCGAGCAGGGTGCGCAGGCTCGCCCCGAGCCGCTCGACGGTGGCGGCGTCGAAGGCGGCCGGGTCGTGGTCGAGACTGACCTCGATGGACTCGCCGGGCGCCACCACCACGCCGAGCGGGTAGCTGGTCGGCTCCAGCACGTGCTCGGTCTCCACGCCCAGGCCGTGCCGGGTCAGCGACTGCGCGTCGAAGGGGTAGTTCTCGAAGACCACGATGCTGTCGAACAGGGCGGTGCCGCCGGGCAGTTCGCTCCAGCCCTGGAGCTGGGCCAGCGAGACGGCGTCGTGCCGGCGGGCCTCGGACTGGTGGTCCTGGACCTCCCGCAGCCAGTCCAGCAGCGGGCGCCGGTCGTCGATCCGCACCCGGGTGGGCAGGGCGTTGATGAACAGCCCCACCATCGAGGTGACGCCGGGGAGTTCGGCGGGCCGGCCGGAGACGATGGTGCCGAACACCACGTCCTCGCCGCCGCCGTAGCGGGAGAGCAGCAGCGCCCAGGCGCCCTGGAGCACGGTGTTGACGGTGAGCCCGGCCTGCCGGGCGGTGGCCCGCAGCCGCTCGGAAAGCTCGGGGCCGAGGGCGACCTTCACCGAGGCCGAGGAGGAGGCGCGGTGGGCGCCGGCCGGGCGGCGGTCCCGGGGCAGTTCGGTGGGGGCGGGGAAGCCGGCCAGGGTGTCGCGCCAGTACCGCTCGACCGCCGCCCGGTCCTGGCCGGCCAGCCAGCGCAGGTAGTCGGCGTAGGGCGCGCGCTCGACCGGGGCGGGCCGGCGTCCGGCGGTCAGGGCGGCGTAGCGCTCGCAGACCTCGTCGAAGACCTGGGCGGCGCTCCAGCCGTCGAGCAGCACGTGGTGGAAGGTCCACACCACCCGCACCCGGCTCGGGGTCAGCCGGATCAGGGCCAGCCGCAGCAGCGGCGCGCCGCCCAGGTCGATCCCGGCCGCCCGGTCCTCGGCGAGCAGCCGGGCGGTGTCCCGCTCGACCTGTTCGGCGGGGCGGCCGGTCCAGTCGTGGTGGGTCACCGGGACGGCGGCCCGGTGCTGGACGACCTGGAGCGGTTCGGCGCCGTCCTGCCAGCTGAGCCGGGTGCGCAGGACGGCGTTGGCGTCGGCGGTCCGCTGCCAGGCCTCGGCCAGCGCGTGCGGGTCGGTGACCCCGGTCAGCACCAGCTGGACCTGGTTGACGTAGGTGTCGCCGTCCGGGTCGAGCAGGCTGTGGAAGAGCATCCCGGCCTGCATCGGTGTCAGCGGGTGGACGTCGGCGACGGTGCGGCCGTCCCCGGCGATGCGGTCCACCGCCGCCTGGTCGAGGCGGGCGAGCGGGAAGTCGGAGGGGGTGCGGCCGCCGGCGCCGGGTTCGGCGCAGTGGGCGACGATCCGCTCCAGTGCGTCGAGCATGGCCTCGGCCAGTGCGGTGACGGTGTCGGCGCGGTGCCGGCCGGCGCTGTAGTACCAGCCGATCTCCAGCTCGCCGTCCTCGACCCGGGCGACCACGTCCAGCAGGTGGGGGCGCTCGGTACCGGGCGCCTCCGCGCCGCCGAGGCCGCCGGGGACGGCGCGGACGAGGGCGGCGCCGTCGGTGGACCAGTCGAAGCGGCCCAGGTAGTTGAAGCTCACGCCGGGGGCGGGGGTGTCGGCGAGCGCCTCGTCCCGGGCCAGGTGGCGCAGCGCGCCGTACCCGAGGCCGCGGTCCGGCACGGCCCGCAGCTGTTCCTTGACGGCCTTCAGGGCGGTGCCCCAGTCCCCCGCCGGGATGTCGAGGGCGACCGGGAAGAGGGAGGTGAACCAGCCGACCGTGCGGGACAGGTCGAGGCCGTCGAACAGCCGGTCCTCGCGGCCGTGGCCCTCCAGGCCGACGGCGACGGTGCCGCGCCCGGTCCACTCGGCGAGCACCCGGCCGAGCGCGGTGAGCAGCACGTCGTCGATCCGGGTGCGGTAGACCCCGGGGACCTCCCGCAGCAGGGCGTCGGTGCGTTCGCGGTCCAGCCGGACGGTCACCTCGCGCAGGTCGGCGGCGGTGTTGCCGCCGTCGCCGTCCACCGGCAGCGGGGTGGCGCAGGCCCGGGCGGCGGCCGCCCAGTGGGCGCGCTGGTCGGCGAAGCCGCCGGCCGCGGTGTGCCCGGCCAGCCGGCGGGCCCACTCCCGGACGGAGCTGGTGCGGGCGGGCAGCCGCAGCGGGCGGCCCTCGACCGCCTGCCGGTAGGCGGTCTCCAGGTCCTCCAGCAGCACCCGCCAGGAGACGCCGTCGACCGCCAGGTGGTGGACGGCCAGCAGCAGCCGGTCGGGCCGGGCGCCGGCCGCGCCGGCCGACGCGGTGGCCGACGGGGCGGTGAACAGGCGGGCGGTGAGCAGCGGGCCGCCGTCCAGCCGGAAGGAGGCGTGGGCGGCCTCGGTCACCGCCGCTTCCGCGCCGTGGTCGTGGACCTCCAGCAGCTCGGGGGCGCTCTCCTCGGCGGGGGCGCAGTGCTGCTGCCAGGTGCCGTCCCCGGCACGGGTGAAGCGGGAGCGCAGCGCGTCGTGGTGGGCCCACAGGGCGGCGAGCGCGCGGCGCAGGGCCTGCGGGTCGACGGCCCCGGGGGCCTCCACCACAACGCACTGGTCGAAGTGCTCGGCGTGCGGCGGGTTCGGGTCGAGGAACCAGTGCTGGATCGGCGTCAGGCCGACCTCGCCGCTGACCGGTTCGGTCCCGGCGACGGTGACGGCGCTGCCGGCGGCCGCGGCCAGCGCGGCGACGGTGGGGTGGCGGAACAGGTCGCGCGGGGAGAGCGCGAGTCCGGCGGCGCGAGCCCGGGAGACGACCTGGATGCTCAGGATGGAGTCGCCGCCGAGCAGGAAGAAGTCGTCGTCCAGCCCGACCCGTTCGACCCCGAGCAGCTCGGCCCAGATCGCGGCGAGCAGCCGCTCGCGGTCGGTGCCGGGGGCGCGGTGGGGGCGGTCGCCGCCCGCCGACCGGTCGGGGGCGGGCAGCCGCCGGCGGTCCACCTTGCCGTTGGCGGTGAGCGGGAGTTCGGGCAGCGTGACGAAGGCCGCGGGCAGCATGTAGTCGGGGAGGTCGGCGGCCAGGTGGGCGCGCAGTTCGGCGGCGCCGGGCGGCTCGGCGCCCTCGGCCGGCACCAGGTGGGCGGCGAGGCTCTTGCGTCCGGCGTCCTGGTACAGCGAGACGACGGCCTCGGCGACGGCCGGGTGGGCGGTGAGCCGGGCCTCGATCTCGGCGGGTTCGATCCGGAAGCCGCGGATCTTGATCTGGTCGTCGGCACGGCCGACGAAGTGCAGTTCGCCGTCCTCGCTCCACCGGACGGTGTCGCCGGTGCGGTACATCCGCTCGCCGGGCGGGCCGAAGGGGTCGGCGAGGTAGCGGGCGGCGGTCTCGCCGGGGCGGCCCGCGTAGCCGCGGGCGAGGCCGGCCCCGGCGATGTACAGCTCGCCGGTGACGCCGGGCGGCTGCGGCTGGAGCGCGCCGTCCAGGACGTACACCCGGGTGTTGTCCAGCGGGCGGCCGATGGGCAGGACGGCGGGCAGTTCGTCGCCGGCCCGGAAGGCCCGGCGGGTGGCGAAGGTGGTGGTCTCGGTGGGCCCGTAGCCGTCGACCACGGTGAGGCCGGGGCAGGCCGCCAGGACCTTGCGGACGACGGCGCCGGGCACCGCCTCGCCGCCGGTCCACACCTCGTGGGCGCCGCGCAGGCAGCCCGGGTCCTCCTGGGCGAGCAGCCGGAACAGGCCGGCGGTCAGCCACAGGCAGCGCACGCCCTGCTCGGTGACGGCGTGCCGGACGGCGGCGGCGTCCAGGTCCTGCGGCGGGGCGAGCACGGCGGTGCCGCCGCGCAGCAGCGGCACCCACAGTTCGTAGGTGGCGGCGTCGAAGGCGTGCGGGGAGTGCACCAGCACCCGGTCGTGGCCGGCGAAGGCGCGGTCCAGGGCGAGCGCGGCGACGTCCCGGCGGCGCACCGCGACGCCCTTGGGGGTGCCGGTGGAGCCGGAGGTGAACATCAGGTACTGGACGTTGTCGGGGTGGACGGCCGCCGGGGCCGGGGCCGGGGCCGGGGCCGCCGTCCGGTCGCCGGGAAGGTCCACCCGCAGCACCTGCCCGGCGGGGCGCAGCTCGGCGGCCGTGCCGGCCCGGTGGGCGTCGGTGAGCAGCAGGTCGGCACCGGCCTCGGCCAGCATCCGGTGCAGCCGCTCGCGCGGCGCCCGGCCGTCCAGCGGCACGTAGACCGCGCCGGTGCGCACCAGCGCCAGCTGGGTGACGACCAGCTCGACGGAGCGTTCCATCAGCACCCCGACCGGCTGCTCCACCCGGACCCCGTGCGCGGTCAGCCGTCCGGCCAGCTCGGCGGCGCGGGCGTCGAGTTCGCGGTAGGTCAGGCGCCGGTCGCCGGCCTCCAGGGCGACGGCCGCGGGGGTGCGGAGCACCTGCGCGGCGAACAGCTCGGCGATGTCGGCGGCGGGTTCCTCGACGGCGGTGGCGTTCCAGTCGGCCAGGACGCGCCGGCGTTCCTCCCCGGTCAGCAGCGGCAGCCGGGCCGGCGGGCGGTGGGCGCCCTCGGGCAGGGCGGTCAGGACGGCGGTGAGCTGTCCGGCCAGCCGCCGCACCGTGGACTCGTCGAACAGCCGCGGGTCGTAGCAGAGCCGCAGGGACAGCTCCGGGCCCGGGTAGGCCAGCAGGGTGAGCGGGTAGTTGGTGGTCTCGATCCCGTCCAGGTCGCGCAGCCGCAGGCCGTGGGCGTCGGCCGCGTCCTCGTCGACGGGGTAGTTCTCGAAGACCACCAGGCTGTCGAACAGGCCGGTCCGCTCGGGCAGTTCGGTGCCGGCCCGCATCCGGGTGAGCGGGACGAAGCCGTGCCGCCGGTCCTCGCTCTGCTCCCGTTGCAGGGTCCGGAGCCAGTCGACCAGGGTGCCGTCCGCGGGCACCGTGGTGCGGGCCGGCAGGGTGGTGATGAACAGGCCGGTCATGGTCTCGACGCCGGGCAGCTCGGGCGGCCGCCCGGAGGAGGTGGTGCCGAACACCACCTCGGCCCGCCCTGCCCGGCGGCCCAGCAGCACCGCCCAGGCGCCCTGGACCAGGGTGTTGAAGGTCAGCCCGGAGCCGCGGGCGAGGTCCTCCAGCGCCCTGGTCGCGGCGGCGGGCAGGGTGAACGGCACGGCCCGGGTGGACTCGGCGCGGTGGCTCTGCACCGGCTCGCGGTCGTAGGGCAGCGGTGTCGCCTCGGCGAGCCCGGCGAGGCGGGTGCGCCAGTGCCGTTCGGCCTCGGCGTGGTCGCGCCCGCCCAGCCAGGCCAGGTAGTCGCGGTAGGGCCGGCGCTCCGGCACGGTGCCGTACGGGACCTCGCCGTCCCGTCCCGGTCCGGCCAGGGCGGCGTGCGCCGCGAAGACGTCCGAGAGCACCTGGAACAGGCTCCAGCCGTCCAGGACCAGGTGGTGGAAGGACCAGAGCACCCGCACCCGGCCGTCCGGGAGCCGGATCAGCAGCAGCCGCTGGAGCGGGGCCCGCGCCAGGTCGAGGCCGCGGGCCCGGTCGCGGTCCAGCAGTTCGGCGAGCCGGTCGCGGCGCTCCTGCTCGGGCAGTTCGCGCCAGTCCAGGTGGGTGACCGGGACGGCCACCCGGCGGTGCACCACCAGCAGCGGCTCGGGCACCTCCTGCCAGCGGACGTGGGCGCGCAGCACCGCGGTGCGGTCGGTGACCCACTGCCAGGCGGCGGCGAGGCGGGCCGGGTCGGGCACGCCGTCCAGGACGAAGTCCAGCTGCTGGAAGTAGGCGCCGCTGTCCTCCTCGGCGAGGCCGTGGAAGAGCATGCCGGACTGGGTCGGGGTGAGCGGCAGCACGTCCTCCACCGCGCCCGGGTCGGCGCCGGTGATCCGGTCCACGGCCGCCTGGTCGAGCCGGGCCAGCGGGAAGTCCGACGGGGTGCGCCCGGCGGCACCGGGGCGGGCCGCGTGGCGGGCGAGGTCGGCCAGTTCCTCGGCGAAGCGCCGGGCCAGCGCCTCGACGGTCCCGCTCCGGTGGACGGCGGCGGAGTGGAACCAGGTGAACTCCAGCGCGTCGCCGTCGAGGCGGCCGACCACCTCCAGCGGGTGGGGGCGCTCCGTGCCCGGGTCGGCGTCCAGCTCCAGCGGCCGGAAGGTGCCGCGGAACAGCCCGTCCGGGTCGTCCGGCAGGGCGATGCGGCCCAGGTAGTTGAAGCCGATCCGGGCGGCCGGGACGTCCGGCGCCGTGCCGGGGCGCCCGAGGTAGCGCAGCGCCTCGAAGCCGAGGCCGCGCCGGGGGACGGCGCGCAGCTGTTCCTTGACCTGCTTGAGGACGGTGTCCCAGTCGGCTCCGGCGGGCACGGCCAGGGCGACGGGGTGGCGGGTGGTGAACCAGCCGACCGTACGGCCGAGGTCGAGCTCGGCGAACAGTTCCTCGCGCCCGTGCCCCTCGACGTCCACCACGACCCGTTCCAGCCCGCTCGCCCCGCACAGCGCCCGGCCGAGCGCGCTCAGCAGCACGTCGTTGGCCTGGGTGCGGTAGGTGTCGGGCAGGGTGCGCAGCAGGGCGGCGGTGTCGGCGGGGCTCAGCCGGACGGTGACGGAGCGTTCGGTGGCGTAGGTGTCGGGGCCGTCGAGCTCGGCGGGGAACGGTTCGTCGGGCTGCCCGGGCACGGCCCGCGTCCAGTACTCCGTCTCGTCCTCGAAGCCGCCCTCGGCGGCGAAGGCGCTCAGCCGCTCGGCCCACTGCCGCAGCGGCGAGGACTTGACCGGCAGGGCGGCCACCCCGTCCCGGCCCTCGCGGCGGGCGCGGTAGGCGGTGTCGAGGTCCTCCAGCAGCACCCGCCAGGAGACCCCGTCGACCACCAGGTGGTGGACGGCCAGGTGCAGGACCGGGGGCCGGTCCCCGGCGCGCTCGTGCAGCACGGCGCGCAGCAGCGGCCCGCCGCCGCCCAGGTCGTGGGGGCCGAAGTGCGGGGTGTCCCGGTCCGGGCCGGTGTGCCGGGCCAGGGTGAGCCGGGCGGCCGGCTCCCGGATGTGCCAGCGCGCGGCGCCGGCGCCGTCCGGGGCGGTGAAGGCCGAGCGCAGCGCGTCGTGGTGGGCGACCAGGTCGTTCAGGGCCTCCTCCAGGGCCGCCCGGTCCAGGTCGCCGGGCAGCAGCAGGGAGAGCGCCTGGCCGAAGTGGCCGGCCCGGTCGGCGGCCCGGCCGAGCCACCAGCGCTGGATCGGCGTCGGCACGGCCTCCCCGGTGGCGGCCACCGGCGCGGGCGCGGGCGGCGCCTCGGCGTCCTCCGCGGCCAAAGCGAGCGCGGCGACCGTCTGGTGGCGGTAGAGGTCCCGGGAGGTGAGCGCCAGCCCGGCCTGCCGGGAGCGGGCCACCACCTGGATGCCGAGGATGGAGTCGCCGCCGAGGTCGAAGAAGTTGTCGTCGGCGCCGACCCGCTCCAGCCGCAGCACCTCGGCCCAGATCCCGGCGAGCGCCCGTTCGGCGGGGGTGCGGGGGGCGACGTGGCGGACGGCGGTGGCGGCCGGCCCGGGGTCGGGCAGCCGGCCGCGGTCGAGGGTGCCGTCGGGGCCCAGCGGCAGGGCGGGCAGCGGCATCACGACGGTGGGGACCAGGTGGTCGGGCAGGGTCAGGGCGAGGGTGCGGCGCACCGCCTCGGGCTCGACCCGGCCGCCGGGGACGGGCACCACGTAGCCGACCATCCGCCGGGGGTCGTCGGTGAGGACGGCGGCGGCCTCGGCCACCCCGGCGCAGCGCCGCAGCGCCCGCGCCACCTCGTCCGGGTCGGTGCGCAGCCCGCGGGGCTTCGCCCACTGCTCGACCCGTCCGAGGTGCTCCAGTTCGCCGTCGGCGGTCCACCGCACCAGCTCCCCGGTGCGGTGGAGCAGTTCCCCCGGCGCGCCGTACGGGTCGGCGACGAACTGCCCGGCGGCGCCTTCCGGCTGCTCGGGGAAGTCGCCCGCGAGGTACAACTCGCCCGGCACTCCCTGGGGTTGGGGGCGCATCGCGCGGTCGAGGACGTAGCCGCGGGTCCAGCCGGGCAGGCCGGACGCGGTGAGCGCCCCGGGCAGCGCGGTGTCCGGCTTCCAGGCGTCGAGCAGCGCCCGCTGCTCCTCCTCGGGGATCAGCGGCAGCTCGGCGAGGGTGCGCTGGGGGCCGTCCGCCATCCCGGCCAGCAGGCGGTGCAGGTGGTCCGCCAGCGCGGTCACGGTCCGCCGGTCGAACAGGTCGGTGTTGTACTCCGCCGTCAGCGTGCAGCCGCCGTCGGCGTCGGGGGTGAACTCCAGCACCAGGTCGAAGCGGGCGGCCGGGCGGGGCAGCGGGTACTCGGCGAAGCGCAGGCCCCCGGCGGGCGCCGGGGCGACGGGGGTCTGCTGGACGACGACGACCTGGACCAGCGGGGTGCGGCCGGGGTCGCGGGGCGGGGCCAGTTCCTCGACCACCCGGTCGAAGGGCACCTCGGCGTGGGCGAAGGCGTCCAGCAGGGTGGTGCGCATGCCCGCCACGAAGTCGTCGACGGTGGCCCGCTCGTCCACGTCGCCGCGCAGCACCACGGTGTTGACGAAGAAGCCGGTCACCTCCTCCAGTTCCCGCCGGTCCCGCCCGTTGGTGACGGTGCCGAAGGCCACGTCCCGCTGGCCGGAGTGGCGCGAGAGCAGCAGCGCGCACGCCCCGGCGAACAGGGTGAACACCGTGGTGCCGCGACCGGCGGCGAGGTGGCGCAGCCGGTCGACCAGGTCGGCCGGCAGCCGGTGGCGGTGCGCCGCGCCGTTGGTGGTGCGCTGCTCGGGCCGGGGGCGGTCGGTGGGCAGGCGCAGGGTCGGCAGGTCGGCGAGGGTGTGCTTCCAGTAGGCGAGGTCGGGTGCGTGGTCGGTTCGGCGGTGCTGCTCCCAGTGGGCGAAGTCGGGGTACTGGAGGGCGGGGGCGGGCAGGGCGTCGGGTTCGCCGGTGGCCTCCGCCCGGTAGAGGGCGGCCAGTTCGCGGGTGAGGACGCCCACCGACCAGCCGTCGGTGACGATGTGGTGCTGGGCCAGCAGCAGCAGGTGCTCCTCGGCGGCGAGCCGGACCAGCAGTACCCGGGCGAGCGGGCCCCGGGCGAGGTCGTAGGGCCGTTCCAGTTCCTCGGCCAGCAGGCGTTCGGCCGCCGGGGCGCGCTCCCCCTCGGGCAGGGCGCCGAGGTCCTCGGTGCGCAGCGGCAGCTCCGCCCGCTCGGCGACGCGCTGCACCAGCTGCCCGTCGAGGGTGGCGACGGTGGTGCGCAGCGAGTCGTGCCGGGCGGTGAGCCGCCGCAGGGCCCGGTCGAGGGCGTCCCGGTCGAGGGCGCCGTGCAGCCGCAGGGCCACGCCGGTGTGGTTGCCGGTGCCGCCGGGGGCGAGGTCGTCCAGGAACCAGAGCCGGCGCTGGGCGCTGGACAGCGGCAGCGGCTCCCCGCGCGGGGCGGGCGGGATCGGCCCGGTCGGTGCGGCGGCGGGCACCGCGTCGAGCAGCGGGGCGAGGGCGGCGACGGTGCGGGCGGTGAAGACGTCGCGCAGGGTGAGCCGGACGCCGAGGCGTTCGGTGATCCGGGCCAGGGTGCGGGCGGCGAGGACGGAGTCGCCGCCGAGGTCGAAGAAGTCGTCCTCCACCCCCACGGCGTCGTGGCCGAGCGCCTCGGCCCAGACGGCGGCCAGGGCGCGCTCCCGCTCGGTGCGCGGGGCGGTGCTCCCGGCGGCGGCCCGCCGGGCGGGCGCGGGCAGCGCCCGCTGGTCGATCTTGAGCTGCGGGGTGAGCGGGAACTCGGCCAGCACGACGACGACGGCGGGCACCAGGTGGGCGGGCAGCGCGGCGGCCAGGGCGGTGCGCAGCTCGGCCGGGTCGGGGGCGTGCCGCGGGTCGGCGGGCGTGGCGTAGCCGACCAGCCGGGTGTGGCCGGGCTCGTCCTCGCGGACCGTCACGACGGCCTGGTCGACGGCGGGGTGGGCGCGCAGCGCGGCCTCGATCTCGCCCGGTTCGATCCGGAAGCCGCGGACCTTGACCTGCCGGTCGAGCCGGCCGAGGAACTCCAGTTCCCCGTCGGCCCTCCAGCGGGCCCGGTCGCCGGTGCGGTAGAGCCGGGCGCCGGGCGCGCCGAAGGGGTCGGCGACGAAGCGCGCGGCGGTCAGGCCGGGTCGGCCGAGGTAGCCGCGGGCGACGCCCTCGCCGCCGAGGTACAGCTCGCCGTCGGTGCCGGGCGGCTGGGGCCGCATGGCCTCGTCGAGCACGTACACCCGGGCGTGCGGCAGGGCGCCGCCGATGGTGGGTGAACCGGTGCCGGCGGTGAGCGGGCCGGTCCAGGTGGCGACGATGGTGGCCTCGGTCGGACCGTAGGAGTTGATCATGCGTCGGCCGGGCGCCCAGCGGTCGACCAGTTCGGCGGAGCAGGCCTCGGCCCCGACGATCAGGGTGCGCAGGTGGCGGCCCGCGCCGGCGGGGACGGTGGCCAGGGCGGCGGGCGGGATCAGGGTGTGGGTGATGCGGTGCCCGTCCAGGACGGCGGCGAGCTCCTCGCCCAGCCAGGGGCCGTCCGGGGGGATCACCAGGGTGGCACCGGTGAGGACGGAGACGAACAGTTCCAGGACAGAGGCGTCGAAGCTGGGCGAGGAGAACTGGAGCACCCGGTCGCCGGGGCGCAGCGCGTAGTTCTCGACGGCCGCGGCGGTGAATCCGGCGATCCCCCGGTGGGTGACGACGACGCCCTTGGGGGTGCCGGTGGAGCCCGAGGTGTAGATCACGTACGCCGGGTGGTCGGTGCCGGCCGGGGCCGGGCCGCCCGTGCCGTCCGCGGCGCCCGGCACGTCCGGGCCTGCGGGCAGGGCGGTCTCCAGGACCCCGCTCACGTCGGCCGGGTCGTCCAGGACGATCGCGGGGGCGGCGTCGGCGAGCATCAGCGCCCGCCGCTCGGCGGGGTAGCCCGGGTCCACGGGCAGGAAGGCGGCGCCCGCCCGGACGACGGCCAGTTCGGCGGCGACCAGTTCCATGGAGCGCGGCAGGACCAGCGCCACCGTCCGCTCCGGGCCGGCGCCGCGCCGGCGCAGGTCACGGGCCAGCCGCTCGACGCGCTCCGCCAGGTCCCGGTAGGTCCAGCTGCGCCGGCCGTCGGTCACCGCGGGCGCGAGCGGGGTGCGGGCCGCCTGGGCGGCGAACAGCGCGTCCAGGGTCCGGGGCCTCGGGGAGGTGCCTCCGGCGGTGCCGCCGGCCTGCGGCGGGGCGGACGGGTGCACGGGCTGGGCAGGCCGGTCGGCCATGGCGGAAGGTCCTTCCGATGGGGGCGACGACGAGGGCACCGGGGCAGGCGGTAGCCCGCCCTCGGGCCCGGAGGAACAGGGGAACGGGAACACGGCGGAACGGCGGAACGGTGGTGCGGCGGTGCGTGGATCGGGCCTACGGCTGCGGGACCGACCGGCTCAGCCGGAGGCGGCCCGGCGGGCCGTGCGCCCGGAGACCTGCACCCGGTCGACGCGGCCGGTGGCCAGGTCCCGGTGGAAGCGTCCGCCGGGCTCGGGGCGGCCGGTGTCGGGGGCGAGCAGGTCGTAGGAGAGGTCGGTGTAGCAGCGCAGCGGGATCGGCGGGTCGCCGTCGACCGAGAGGGTGGCCGTTCCGTCGCCGGCCGCCTCGATCCGGTAGCGGACCGAGCCGTTGCGGTAGTCGCCCGCGCATCCGGCCAGGGTCCCGGGTTCGGCGAGCGGCACGGGCCCGCGCGCGTCCACCGGTTCGATCGCCGCGGGCACCCGCAGCCCGGCCGACTTCTCCAGTTCGGCCGCGAGTTCGCGCCAGAGCGCGGTGGCGGCGCCGGCGTTGCCGGTGAAGGCGACCACCACGCCGCTGTCCGGGTCGGCCCGCAGGTGGCAGGAGGTGCCCATGGCGTTGCCGTCGTGGCCGCACCAGAACCGCCCGTCCTGGCGGTAGAGCGCCACGCCGGCGCCCCAGCCGTCCGCGAGCGCTCCCGGCCGGGCGGCGGGTTGCGGGCGGCGCATCAGCTCGGCGACGTCCGGGGGCAGCGTCTTGGACCGGCCGACCAGGGCGGCGCCGAGGGCGGCGAGGTCCGCGGCGCCGGCCAGCAGGGCGCCGGCCGGGGCTTCCAGCGGGGCCAGGTTCTGCCGGACCGCCCGGGGCCGGCCGGTCGCGGCGTTGAGCGCGTGGCCGGCGGCGACCGGTCGCCCGGGCGCGGCCGTGTCGACGAAGACCGGCCCGGTGCCGAAGGGTTCGAGCAGCAGGGCGCGCACCGCCTCCTGCCAGGGCATCCCGGTCACCGTCTCGACCAGGCGCCCGGCGGCGACGTAGCCGGCGTTGGAGTAGGAGAAGTCCGTCCCGGGCCGGAACAGCGCGTCCCGGGCGGTGCACACGGCGGACAGGTAGCGGGTGGCGGTGGTGCGGGCGGCGGCGTCGGAGTCCGGCCCGGTGGGCAGTCCGCCGGTGTGGCCCAGGAGGTGACGAATCGTTACTTCAGGCAGCTGCCGGAGCTCCGGAAGGTGCTCGGCGGCCGGCTCGTCGAGGTCGAGGTCGCCGTCGTCGGCGAGCAGCATCACCAGGGCGGCCGTGTAGGGCTTGGTGAGCGATCCCACCGGAACGGCGGTGTCCTCGGTGAAGGGCTCCGCGGTGGCGGTGTCGGCCACCCCGGTGTGCAGGGCGACGGTCTCCGCGCCGGTGTCCAGCACCAGCTGGGCACCGGGCACCCGGTGGGCGCGCGCGAGCGTGTCGAGCCGGTGCTGCAGCTCGCTGCGCAGGACCTGCGGCACCCGTTCTCGTACGGGCGCCGGACTGGCGTAGGGCATGGCGGAAGCTCCCGTTGACTGGTTCTCGGGTGCGGGCGCGCCGGGCGCCCGCAAGGGAATTGCGGATGGGAGTGCGGCACAGCGGGGAATTTCCGGCCGTCGGCGCCGCCCGCTTCCGGACGCGCGGGAACGGGGGGAATCGCGGGAAGCCCCGTCGCCCACGACCGGCCGGCCCGGCATCGGGAATCCCCGGGACACCCGCGGCCGAGCGCCGCACCCGCCCTCGCGGAGCCGTTCCGAGGGCGCATCGACGTGCCCGGGACGGACGGTGCGAATGCGACCCGAATTTCCCGCCGCACGATGAACGGCGGGCCGGCGCGCGGTGAACCGCGAACGGCCGAATACCCTTACCCCGCCGGAACGGTCGGACAGAATCCCGTCCCCCGGCGACCAGCCGCTCTCCCGGCCCCCACCTGCGCAATGGCCGTACCCGGCATGTCCATCCCCCCTGTTTGCGATCCGTCCGCGCACCCGTCGCGCGGAACGCGCCGACGCGGCCGGGGAGCCGCAGAATCCCTGCCGTCCCGAACGCCCGGACGACGAACGCGCAACAGTCTTCACGGCGGGTCAGCCGCTCGCAACCCCTTCCGATTGAACGGAAAGCGGCTCCGTCGGTAATCGGAACGCCAAAATCCCTGGTGCGACTCCCGGCCGCGCCCGGAGCACCCGAGAACGGGCTCGAATTCTTTGGCCGAAAATATGAGGTTCAGATCTCACCAGCCACTCGAACAGCTATTCGCAGCAATATTCGAGTGATTTCCCGGACGACTGTGACGGAAGTGCCGGAACGCAACGGAATCAATCGGGTGAGCCGTGAGTGAAACCGCCCGGACGCGGCAACAGGTCCAGCGCGGCGTCGACGAGCACCCCGGGGGCCGGGCCGACGTCCAGCACCGCCCCCCGCTCGTCCGGCTGGAGCGGTTCGAGCGCGGCGAGCTGCGAACCGAGCAGCGACCCCGGCATGAAGTGGCCGGTGCGCCCGCCGATCCGCTCCGCCAGCAGCTCGCGGCTCCCCGTCAGATGCAGGAAGAAGGCGTCCGGGCCGGCCTCCCGCAGGACGTCCCGGTAGCGCCGCTTCAGCGCGGAGCAGCTGACCACACCGCCGGTGCCCGCCGCCTCCCGTTCGCGCAGCCACCGCCCGACGGCCTCCAGCCAGGGCCGGCGCCGCCCGTCGTCGAGCGGGATGCCGGCCGCCATCCGGGCGATGGAGTCCGGCCGGTGGAAGTCGTCCCCGTCCGCGAAGGGCACCTCCAGGCGCTCCGCGAGCAGCCGGCCCACCGTCGACTTGCCGGTGCCGGCCACCCCCATGACCACGACGTACGGGGCGCGGCGCTCGTTGCCCGGGGCCATCGGCGCCCCTACCCCCAGAACTGCGGTGGCGGGCCCTGCGAGCCGGCCGGGTACTCCTCCAGCGGCACCAGGCCCCGCTCCCAGCCGGTCAGCACCGGTTCGAGCACCCGCCAGGCCTCCTCCGCCTCGTCGCCGCGGATGGACAGCGCCGGGTCCCCGTTCAGGACGTCCAGCAGCAGCCGGCCGTAGGCGGGCAGCTCCTGCGGGTCCATCCGCGCGGTCATCGAGAACGGGGCCAGCCCGTGGGCGTGGGCGCCGATGCCGGTCAGGTCCAGGGTCAGCCCCTCCGGCTCCAGTTCGAAGCGCAGCACGTTGGGCCGGGCCTCCTCACCCTGGCCGAACGGCAGGTGGGGCACCGGGCGGAAGTGCACCGCGACCTCCTTGCGGTCCTCGCCCAGGGCCTTGCCGCTGCGCAGCCGGAACCTCGTCCCGGCCCACCGCCAGCTGGTCAGCTCCAGTTCCACCTCGGCGAAGGTCTCGGTGCGGCGCTCCGGGTCGACGCCCTCCTCCTCGGCGTAGGCGGGGACGTCGCGCTCCCCGATCCGGCCGGGCAGGTAGCGGGCCCGGCGGGTGCGGTGCACCACGTCGTGCTCGGTCAACGGCCGTACGGAGCGCAGCACGTCCACCTTGCGGTCGCGCAGGTCCCGTTCGCCGAGCGTGATCGGCGGCTCCATGGCCACCAGGCAGAGCAGCTGCAGCAGGTGGTTCTGGATCATGTCCTTGAGCGCCCCGACCTGGTCGTAGTACCCGGCCCGGCCCTCCAGCGCCAGCGTCTCGTCCCAGACGATGTCCACCTCGGAGATGTGGGTGCTGTTCCAGATCGGCTCCAGCACCCGGTTGGCCAGCCGGCTGCCGAGGACGTTCTGGACGGTCGTCATGGCCAGGAAGTGGTCGACCCGGAACACCGCCCGCTCCGGCAGCAGGTCGGCGAGCAGCCGGTTCAGCTCCTGGGCACCGGCCAGGTCCTCGCCGAACGGCTTCTCCAGCACGATCCGGCTGCCGGCCGGCAGGCCCGCCGCGTGCAGGGCGGTGATCACGGCGGGGAAGAGGGCCGGCGGGAGGGCGAGGTAGACGGCCACCGGCCCCTCGCCGGCGACGACCGCGGCCACGTCCGCGGGGTCGGTGACGTCGGCCCGCCGGTAGCGGACGGCGGCCGCCACCGCCTCCCTGGCCCCGGCCGGGAGGTCGCCGGCGTGCCGGTCGAGCCGGGCCGCGGCCCAGCCGCGGTACCGCTCGGTGTCCCAGTCCTCCCTGCTCGCGCCCGTCACCCGCAGCGAGTCGCCGACGTGTCCCGCCGCCCGCAGCGCGGCCAGCGCCGGCAGCAGGAAGCGGGCGCTGAGGTCCCCGGTCGCGCCGAGGATCGCGAGCCGGTCGATCATCCCCGCCCTCCGGCCCTCGCCCGGCCGAGGCTCACGCCGCCGGCGATGATCCCGATGTGGCTGAACGCCTGGGGGAAGTTGCCCATGAACTCTCCTGTGGACGGGTTGATCTGCTCGGACATCAGCCCCAGCGGACTCGCCCGGGAGCACAGCGAGTCGTACAGCTCCTCCGCCTCCTCGATCCGGCCCTGGCCGACCAGGTTCTCGACCAGCCAGAAGCTGCACAGGACGAAGGCGCCCTCGTCGCCCGGCAGGCCGTCCGGGGACTCCTCGTGGAGGTAGCGGTAGAGCAGCCCGCCGCCCGCCGACAGGCGCTCGGCCACGGCCGCGGCGGTCGCCACCATCCGCGGGTGGTCGGCCGGCACCACCTGGCGCAGCGGGAGCGCGAGCAGGCTCGCGTCCAGGGCGCCGCCGCCGTCCAGGTGGGCGCTGAGGGTCCCGGCGTCCTCGTCCCAGGACTGCTCCAGGATGAGCCGGCGCAGCTCCTCGGCCGAGGCGCGCCAGCGGTCCGTCCCGGCGGGCCGGCCGAGCCGCTCGCCGATCCGCGCGGCCCGGTCCAGCGCCACCTGGCACAGGCCCGCCGAGTAGGTGAACACCCGGCCCTCGCTGCGCACCTCCCAGATGCCCTGGTCCGGCTGCCGCCAGGCCTGCCCGGCGGTGTCGGCCAGCTTGGCCAGGCCGGCCCAGAGCGCGGGCTGGATCTCGCCGCCGGCGCGCAGCCACTGCTCGGCGCAGTCCAGGATCTCGCCGTACACGTCGTGCTGGCGCTGGTCGGTCGCGCCGTTGCCCCAGCGCACCGGGGCGGAGCGCCGGTAGCCCTCCAGTTCGCCGTCCTCGATCTCGTCCGGCACCGGGCCGCCCCGCAGGTCGTACATGATCCGGGGCCCCCGGCTGGCCTCGAAGGCGTCCAGGACCCAGCCGAGGAAGGCGTCGGCCTCGCCCCGGAAACCGATCCGGCGCAGCGCGAACACGGCGAACGCCGCGTCGCGGATCCAGCTGTAGCGGTAGTCCCAGTTGCGGATCCCGCCGATCGGCGCGGGCAGCGAGGAGGTGGGCGCCGCGACCAGCGAGCCGTTGGCCCAGTCGTCGCAGAGCTTCAGGGTGATCGCGGCCCGCCGGACCAGGGGCTCCCGGGGACCGTCGTACGAGAAGTGCCCCATCCAGCGGCGCCAGGCCTCGGCGGTGCCTTTCAGGGTCGCGTCGGTGTCGAAGCGGTGGTGGCGGTGGAAGCGGCCCCAGGACAGCACGAGGTCCAGGCGCTCGCCCTGCCGCAGCTCGTGGGTGCTGTGCAGGCCGGTCAGCGGACGGTTGGAGCGCAGGTGCAGGCGCAGGTCCGGGCGCCGGTGGGGCCGCACCTCCAGTCCGCTGAACAGGGCCCGGGTCTGCGCGCCGCCGCGCGGCTCCAGTTCGGCGCGCAGCCGGACGGTCCCGTCCAGCACCACGGCGGAGCGCACGAGTTCGCCCCGGTCGGCCGGTACGTCGTCGGTGAGGTCGGCGCCGGAGCGCAGGGTCAGCGCGTCGGTGACGCGCACCAGGCCGGTGGGGCCGCGCAGTTCGGTGATCAGGACGCCGGTGTCCGGTTCGTAGCGCTGCCTGGCCTCGATGAGGTCCTCCGGGGCGAGGGTGAAGTGCCCGCCGCGCGCGTGGTCCAGCAGGCCGCAGAACAGCGGTTCGGAGTCGAACCGGGGCAGGCACAGCCACGGGATGGCACCGTCCAGGCCGACCAGGGCGGCGGTCGCGCCGTTCCCGATCAGGCCGAGGTCCTCCAGCGGCAGGTAGCCCTGGCGCCGGCGCACCGGCCGGAACGGTGGGTCGGGGTCGTGCATGCCGCCTCGCTTCCGCAGTGCCGGGGGGAGTCGGTCGAAGGGGGCGCCCCGGTGCGGCTCCCGCTCCGCCGGCGGCCGGTGACCGGCCGCGCGGCCGACGGCTCCCACCTTCCCGGGGATCGGGCCGGTCCGCGATCCGGCCGCTGCCGGCTGCGGTGCATTCCGGTGAAAAGAACGCGGCCCCCGTGGCCCGCCGCTGCCCACGCGGCCCTGCCGGGCACGGTGGGGCAGCTGCTAGCGTCTGATCGCGGACGATGGACGGCGGACGGCGGAGGTTGCTGTGGTGGACAGGGGCGCGGAGCGGGCCTTCATCGGGTCGTTCACCTCGACGGGCGGGCGCGGGATCGTCCTGGCCGCGCTGGACCCGGACACCGGGGCGCTGACCGCCACCGGGGCCGTCGACGGCGTGGACCCGTCCTACCTCGCCCTCGGGCTCGCCACGGGCGGCCCCGTGCTCTACGCCGTGTCCGAGACGGCGCCGGGCGCCGTCACCGCCTACGACATCGCCGGTCCGGTTCCCCGCCCGCTCGGCGCCCCGGTCCCGGTGGACGGGGACCACCCCACCCACCTGAGCCTCGTCCAGGGCCATCTGCTGACCGCCAACTACGGCTCCGGCAGCGTCAGTGTGCTGCCGCTCGCCGCCGACGGCACCCCGCGGCCCCCGAGCACCGTGCTGCGTCACCGGGGCAGCGGCCCGCACCCGGACCGCCAACGGGCCCCGCACGCCCACCAGGTGCTCCCCGACCCGTCGGGGCGCTGGGTGCTCGCGGTCGACCTCGGCACCGACTCGGTGCGGATCTGCGCCCTGGACCCGGCGACGGGAGGGCCGGCCCCGCACTCGGAGACCGCGCTGCCGCCCGGCACCGGTCCTCGGCACCTGGCCTTCCACCCCTCCGGCCGCCACGCGTACGTGCTCGGCGAGCTGCGCCCCGTGGTGACGGTCTGCCGCTGGGACGCGGCGGCCGGGGCCCTCGAACCGGTCGCGGAGGTCCCGCTGTTCCCCGAGGGTGTCGAAGGCCCGGTCTCCCCGTCGGCCCCGGTGGTCTCCCCCGACGGCCGGTTCCTGTGGGCGGCGGAGCGCGGCACCGACACCATCGTGGTGCTCGCCCTCGACGGGACGGGCGAGCGGGCCCGGGTGGTCACCTCCGTGCCCTGCGGCGGCCGCTGGCCGCGGGACCTGGTGCTGGGCCCCACGGGCACCCGCCTGTACGCGGCGAACGAGCATTCCGGCGACGTCACCTGGTTCGAGGTGGACGGCGCGACGGGCGTCCCCCGCCGGGCGGGCTCGCTGGCCGTCCCGTCGGCGTCCACCGTGCTCTTCGGCTGACCGCGGCGCCCGGCCCGCCTCCGGGCGCCCGGCCGGTCACGCGTCCTCGGCGCGGACCACCACGACCGGGACGGTGGCGTGCCGGGTGCAGTGCTGCGCCACCGATCCCAGCAGCATCCCGGTGAAGCCGCCGAGGCCGCGGCTGCCCACCACCAGCAGGTCCGCCCCCCGGGCCGCCTCGACCAGCGCCCCCGCCGGGGTGCCGTGGCGCGCCTCGGTGCGCACCTCGACCGGCGGCCGCTCCCCCACGGCCTGCCGGACGGCCCGGTCGGCCTCCTGCCGCGCCCGGCCCTCCAGCGCCGCCTCGTCGGTGATCCCCGGGGGGAACCAGCCGCGCGCGCCGTGGTACGTCGGGTACTCCCAGGCGATCACCGCCACCACCGCACCGCCGGTGAGCTCGGCCTGGCGCACGGCCCAGCGCAGCGCCCGCCGGGACGGCTCCGAGCCGTCCACCCCGACCACGATGCGGCCCTTGTCCTCGGGCCGGTCGGCCATGGCTCCTCCTCGACTCGACGGCGGCGGAGGATCGCACCGGTCGGTGGTCCCCGTCACCGGGCTCGGTGTCCAGCCTGGTACCGACCGCACCGGGCGCGCAGCGCGGCTGGTCCGGGCGGGTGGGTGGGCCGCGGCCGACGACGGGCGGGCCCCGGGTCGGCGGCGCGGGCGGACCGAGTGGAAACCTGCACATGAAAACGGATATCGTTTCGCCGGACCCCCCGTGCCGGACCGGTTGCGGGGGCATATGAACATGACAACACTGGCAGAAGGCGATGTCTCGAATGCGCACGGACACGGCGGGAGTCGGAATGCGAGTGGACGCCGCGCTGGCCGGGACCTGGGTGGACCGCTGGGAGCGCCAGCAGGAGCGGTACGCGGTGGAGCGTGAGGAGCGCTTCACCGTCATCGCCGACGTACTGGAACAGACCGTCGGACACCGCGAGCGGCCGCTCGTCGCCGATCTCGGCAGCGGCCCCGGCTCGCTGTCGGCGCGCGTCGCCGCCCGCCTGCCGCACGCCGAGATCCTCGCCGTCGACATCGACCCGCTGCTGCTCGCCCTCGGCCGCGCCCGGCACCCCGAGGTCGCCCGCTGGATCGAGACCCTGATCGGCCGCCCGGGCTGGGTCGGGGACCTCGGGCTCGACCGCCCGCTGGACGCCGTGGTGTCCACCACCGCGCTGCACTACCCACCGCCGGACGCGCTGCTCGGGATCTACCGCGACCTCGCGGGCGTGCTGCGGCCCGGCGGCGTCCTGGTCAACGGCGACCACCTGATCCCCGAGGACCGGCCGCTCGCCGAGCTCGCCCTCGCGATCGGCCGGCGCCGCGCCCGGCGCCGGGGCGCCGACGCCGCCGAGGACTGGTCCCAGTGGTGGGCCGCGGCCGGGCGGGTCCCCGAGTTCGCCGACCTGCTGACGGCCCGCGAGCGGCAGCTGCCCCCGACGGACGGCGCCGGCAACGGCCTGTCGGCCGCCCGGCACGGCGAACTGCTGCGGGAGGCCGGCTTCCGGCAGGCCGGACCGGTGTGGCAGTACGGCACCAGCTCCGTCCTCGTCGCCCTGCGCTGACCCCGGCCCGGAAAGCGATCCGGAGCGACCCGTCCGGGAAACGATCCGGAGCGACCCGTCCGGGAAACGATCCGGAGCGCCGACTTCCGTACCGGCACAGTCTTTGCGAGCGCGTGACACACGCGCCCTGTTGATCACCCAGGGAAACGGTTAGCGTTTCCCTCGGTCGCCGACGCCCGCCGCGGTGGGAGCCGCACGCGGCGTCCGACCGCGCGCGCCACGCCGACGCGCGGACCGCCGGGGGACGCGGGCCGACACGGGGCAGCCTGTCGGCGGCTGCGGCCCCCTCCGCCGACTTCTCACGGAGAGCTGGTTTCGCATGCGGCCCTTACCGCTGTATCTCGAACCACGGCTGGAGCCCCCGCTCCGATCCCTCCTGGAGGAACGCGACCTCCTCCACACCCTCACCGACGCCCTGGGATCGCCCCTCAACCTGCTCCTGCCCGAGCAGATCGCCGAGAACCTGGCACGCTTCCAGGCCGTCTACCGCAAGCACCACCTCACCGGCCGGATCCACTTCGCCCACAAGGCGAACCGCTCCAGCGCCCTCGTCCGCCGGCTCGCCGCCACCGAGGCCGGACTGGACGTCGCCTCGCTCGCCGAGCTCCAGCACGTGCTCGGAGCCGGCTGCCCGCCCGAGCGGATCATGGCGACCGGGCCGAAGAACCGCGAGTACCTCTGGCTGGCGGCCCGCACCGGCGTCACCGTCCACCTGGACTCCCGCGCCGAACTCGACGACCTGGCCGACCTGGTGCGCAAGCAGGCCCTGCCCCCGGTGCGCGTCATGCCCCGGCTGTCGGGCTTCCGGGCACCGGGGACCACCGTGCTCACCCGGCCGAGCCGGTTCGGCACCGACGTCGGCGAGCTGACGGAGCTGCTCGACGCGCTCGAACGCCACCGGGACGCCGTGGAGACGACCGGCGTCGCCTACCACCTGGACACCACCGGCGTACCGGAGAAGGCCGTCGCCCTGGAAACCTGCATCACGGTGCTGAACGAGTGCCGGCGCCGGGGGCTGCGGCCCCGCACCGTCGACATCGGCGGCGGGTTCGGGGTCGACTACCTCGCCGACGCCGGCCAGTGGGAGCGGTACACCACCGAACTGACCCGTGCCGTCCTGGGCAAGCGGCCCGCGCTGACCTGGCAGGGCCACGGCTACGGGCTGCGCAACGAGTCCGGCAGACTGCGCGGCACCCTCGGACTGTACCCGGCGCACCGCCCGGTGGCCGCCGAGGCCTACCTGGACGAACTGCTCTCCTACCCGGCGCCCACGCTCGGACGGCCGCTCGGCACCCTGCTGCTGGAGAACCTGTACGACCTGGCGGTGGAGCCCGGCCGGGCGCTGGCCGACCAGTGCGGGGCCACCCTCGCCCGCGTCCTGGAGGTCCGGCACACGGCGGCCGGCGAGCACCTGGTGCGGCTGGAGATGAACGCGCGGGACGTCGGCCTGGAGGAGCACGGGGTGCTGATGGACCCTCTGCTGATCCCCCGGCCCGGTGCGCCGGCCACTCCCCACCCGCCGGACGAACCGGTCGGCGTCCACTTGATCGGCAACCTCTGCCTGGAGACCGACCTGATCACCCGCCGGACGGTCTTCCTGCCCGGCCTCCCCGCCCCCGGCGACCTGCTCGCCTTCGCCAACACCGCGGGCTACCTCATGGACTTCAGCGCCGGCCGCGCACTGCGCCAGCCCGTGGCGCGCAAGGTCGCCGCGTACCGGCAGGACGGCGCCTGGCGCTGGCGCCTGGACGAGCAGTACTGGCCCGTCGACGTGACGGCCGCCGCAGGACACCGGGGGGACGGACAGGCATGAGGTACGACAGCATCACCGACGCGATCGGCAACACCCCGCTGGTCCGGATCGACCCGGCGGTCACCGGCCTGACGCACATCGACCTGTACGCCAAGCTGGAGATGCTCAACCCGTTCGGATCCGTCAAGGACCGCGCCGCCTGGAACATGACCCGCGAGGCCCTGCCCGGCGCCGTCGAACGCGGCGACACCGTCGTGGAACTGTCGAGCGGCAACACCGCCAAGGCACTCGCACTGATCGCCGGCCTGCACGGACTGCCCTTCAAGAGCGTCACCAACCGGATGAGGGTCCCCGAGGTCAAGGACCTGCTCCTGCTGCTGGGCGCGGAGATCGAGGAACTGCCCGGCCGCACCGAGTGCCTCGACCCGACCGACACCGACGACCCGCTCACCCGCATCCACCGGATGCTCTCCGAGGCGGACTCCGGCTACCTGCACACCGACCAGTACTACAGCCCGCTCAACCTCGACGCCCACCTCACCGGCACCGGGCCGGAGATCGTCCGGGACCTCGACGGCCGCGCCCCCGACCACTTCATCGCCTGCGTGGGCACCGCCGGTTCGTCCACCGGCGTCGCGGCCGTGCTGCGCGCCCACAACCCGGCCGTCGAGGTGCTCGGACTGGTCGCCCACAAGTCCGACTTCATCCCCGGCATCCGCACCATCGACGAGGTGCACGAGGTCGGGCTGTTCGACCCCGCCACCTACGACGCCATCGCGTCGGTCACCTCCGACCAGGCCATCGAGGGCATGCTCACCCTGCTGCGCCGCTGCGGCCTGCCGGCCGGCCCGACCGGCGGCGGCGCCCTCTTCGGCGCCCTGCGCCACCTGCGCACCGTGGACGCCGAGTTGGCGCGACGGGCGAGCGGCGAACGGCACACCGCCGTCTTCATCGTCTGCGACCGGGTCGAGAGCTACCTCAGCTACGTCCGCCGCCGCCGGCCCGAGCTGTTCAACCAGCCCGCCCGGCCGAACCCGGTGGAGGCCGTGACCCCGGCCGAACTGGCCGCCGCCCGGACCGTCGAGGTCGACGCCGCCCGGAAGTGGATCGCCGAGGACCGGCCGCTCGTGGTCGACCTGCGCGGTCCGTTCGCCTTCGCGGCCCTGCACATCGAGGGCTCGATCAACATCGTCGACGAGCTGTTCGACGAACTCCTGCACGGCGGACTGCCGTTCGGAACCCACCAGCCGGTGCTGCTGGCCTGCCCGGTCGGCGAGAAGTCCGCCCGGTACGCCGCGCTGCTCGGCCGGATGGGACACCGGGACGCGCGCAGCCTCACCGGCGGCATCATCGCCTGGCGCGACGCGGGCGCCCCACTGGTCCGGGACTGAGCGGAGCCGGCCATGACCACCCTCACCGAGCTCCACGACTGGCACCGCGACCTGCGGGCACAGTTCCCCATCGTCACCGGCAACCCGGACCGGGCCTACCTGGACAGCGCGGCCACCTCGCAGAAGCCCCGGGCGGTGCTCGACGCCGTCCAGCGCTACCTGACCACCGCCAACGCCAACGCCGGCCGCGGCACCTACACCTGGGCCAACGCCACCACCGCGCTGGTCGACCGCACCCGCACCCGGGTCGCCCGCTTCCTCGGCGACCCGGCACCGCAGCAGCACTCCGGCGTCCACTTCGTCAGCGGCACGACCGAGGGGCTGCGCACGGTGGCCCGCGACTGGCTCCCCCACCACCTGCGGGACGGCGACGAGATCATCGTGCCGTTCGCCGACCACCAGGCGAACGCGCTGCCGTGGCTGGAGGCCCAGCGGCTGCTGGCCGGCCAGGGCGTGCGCATCACGGTGCGCGAACTGCCGTACGACCCGGCCTCGCACGACTACGACCACCGCGCGCTGGCCGGACTCGTCACCGACCGCACGGCGTTCGTCGCCGCCACCCATGTGCACCACGTGTACGGCGGCGACATGAACGTCCACCGCATCCGGGCCGCGGTCGGCCCGCACGTGCCGATCTGCCTGGACGCCGCGCAGAGCGTCGGCCACCTGCCGGTGGACGTCGGCACGCTGGACGTCGACTTCGTGGTCTTCTCCGGACACAAGGCCATGGCCCTGCCCGGCACCGGCGCGGTGTGGGCCCGCAACACCCGGGGCCCGGTCTTCACCCCCGGCGGCTGGAACGGCACGCCCAACACCTGCGGGATCGCCGCTCTGGAGGCCGCCCTGGACTGGCTCGACGCCGCCGGGCCGGACCGCGTCCGGCGGTGGAACACCGCCCTGGCCGCCCGGCTCACCGACGGGCTGCGCACCCTGGCCCCGTACGAGGTCCTCGGCTGCCGGTCGAGCCTGGCCGCCGATTCCGCGGTCCAGCAGCGCGAGGGCATCGTCACCTTCCGGCACCGCGGGATCGGCTCCAACGACCTGGGCTTCGTCCTCGACAGCCACGGCCTGATGGTGCGCGCCGACGGCCACTGCCAGGCGAGGGCCGGGGAGCGCGAGAGCTCGGTGCGGGTGAGCCTGCACGTGTACAACGGCCCGGAGGAGATCGACCGGCTGCTCTCCGTGCTGCGCGGGCTGCGGTAGCGGCCCGGCCCGGGCGCGGCGTTCCGCGCCCGGGCCGCTTCGCCGGCGTGGAGTCGGGCGCCGCCGGCGGGCCGTCACATCCGCTGGAGGTTCCGCACCAGTCCGGTCATCTTCGGCGAGGGGGCGACGTTCAGCTCCCGCTGCAGGAACGAGCGGTAGTGCTGGTACGAGCGCAGCGCGCTGGCGAGGTTGCCCTCGGCGAGGTGCACCTCGACCACGATCCGGTGGGCCGTCTCACGGACCGGGTCGATGGCGATCGCCGCCAACGCGGTCTGCAGCGCCGACAGATAGCGCTCCGCGTCGCACAGTTGGTGCGCCAGACCCTCCAGGGCGTACAGCCGCAGCTGGTCCCACCGCTCCCGCTCCAGCGTCAGCCACTCCTCCTCCCAGCCCGGCAGCAGCTCGGCGGCGAGGTCGTCCACGATGTCGTCGCAGCTGACCGGCAACCGGTCGAGCCCGGACACGACCTGCCGTGCGGAGCAGCGCGCCGACCGCAGGTCCACCCGGACCGCCGGGGCGAGGCGCAGCCACTGCCCCGGGCTCTCGACCGGTATGGCCCGGCCGCGCCGCACGTGGTAGAGGGCGGTGCGCAGGTTCGCGGCCGAGCGGTGCTGGGTGCAGTCCGGCCAGAGCCGTTCGGCGACCGCCCCGCGCTGGACGCCGCCGTCGTGCAGGGCGAGGAACGCCAGCAGGTGCTGAGCACTCACCGGAAGGGAGACACAGCGTCCCGCGTCGGTGGCCTCGAAGCCCCGCAGCAGCTCGATGCCCGGACCGTCCCACAACACACCCCCACTCTGTCCCGACAGTCCGTCGCCCGCACCCGTTCGGACATGCCCCGGTTGCGGCCGAGGCCCGTCACGGCCGTGTCCGTCCGGCCCCGGACCACCGTCGCGCGTGCGTCGCACGGACGTTGTGACGGCGTCACGGTGACGCCGCCCGGGCGTCACGGCCGTCGTCGCCGACCGTGACGGCGACGCCCCGCAGTCGACCGGCCGACACCCTAATGGGCCGCCCCCGAACGGGTGTTGGAGAAGCCGCCGCTCCGCCGTGGGCACCCGGCCCGGTCCGCGGGACCGCCGGCGGTCACGGCGCGTGCACCGACCGGGCCGTGACGCGGCGAACGGCCGCGGCGGATCCGTCACGAGGACGCGACGCGTCCGCGACGGCGCTCCCGCGCCGGCCGTGACGCTCCCGGGCACACCCGTGCGACGGCCGCCCCGTTGACTGGCACCACCTGCTGCCCGGCGGAGCGCACCCGAAGCCCCGCCCGACACCGGAAGGCGATTCCCCATGAAAGCCAGATCGGTGCTGCACGACGTCCGCACCCCCGAGGACGGACTCCTCGGCGACCCGGCCGTGTGCATCGCCGTCCTGGACGGTCCCGTCGACCTGTCGCACCCCTGTTTCGAGGGCGCGGACCTCACCCGGCTGGACACGCTCGTCGCCGAACCGGCCGGCAACGGCCCGATGTCGCTGCACGGCACCCACGTCGCGAGCCTGCTCTTCGGCCGGCCCGACGGTCCGTACGCCGGGATCGCCCCGCGCTGCCGCGGACTGGTCCTGCCGGTCTTCACGGACGCGGGCGAAGGCCGGGTGCCGCAGCTCGACCTGGCCCGGGCCGTCGAACGCGCCGTGCAGGAGGGGGCGCACATCATCAACATCAGCGGCGGCGAAGCCGGCACGGACGCCCAGCCGGACCCCATGCTGGAGCGGGCGCTGCGGCTGTGCGACGACAACGGGGTCCTGGTGGTCGCGGCCGTCGGCAACGACGGCTGCGACTGCGCCCAGGTGCCGGCCTCCGTCCCGACGGTGCTCGCCGTCGGCGCGGCCGGACCCGACGGCGAGCCGCTGGACATCAGCAACTGGGGCTCCGCGTACGCCACCCACGGCGTGCTCGCCCCCGGGAGCGACATCGAGGGCGCCGCCCCGGGCGGGGGCGGCGCCGCCCTGACCGGCAGCAGCTTCGCCACACCGCTGGTGGCCGGGGTCGCCGCCCTGCTGGTCGCCGCGCAGGTACGCGCGGGGCGCCCGCCCGACCCGCGGGCGGCCCGCCGGGCCCTGTTGCGGGGCGCGCGGTCCGTGCCCTGCGCACCCGCCGACGCACCGGAGTGCCGGCGCCGGCTGGTCGGCCACCTGGACGCGGCCCGGGCCTACGAGCTGATCACCCGAGGAGACCTGACGGACCGGCCGGCCACTGCCGGGACCACGGCGGACGGCACCCGCCGCACCACCCTCCCCCCCGAGGTCGGGGCCGCCGCGGCCGGCGCACCCTCGCTGCTCGGGGCCTCCCCTTACGACTCGCACGAGGGAGCCAGCACCATGGACACCCAGAGCGTTCCCGTCGCCACCGCCGAGGCCGTTCAAGCCCCCCAGGTCGCACCGGCCGCGCAGGCCGTACCGGGCCCGGAGGCCGTCCAGGCCTTCCAGGCCGCACCCGCCGCGCAGACCGCACCGTACGAAGCCCTCCCCCCGGCCGCAGCCGCCGGGGTGACGGGCGCCACCGCCTCGGGCGCCCAGCCCGCGGGCGCCCCCGCCGTCCCGCCGCCCATGCCACTGACCGCGCCCACCGTGGCCGCGCCCCCGCCGTCCACCGGCGCGACGGTGTCCGGCCAGGCCCCGGCGGCCCCCTGCGCGTGCCAGGGCGGCGGGCCCTCGGGGGCCGGGCTGCCAGGGGCCGTGCCGTCGGGATCCGTGCCGTCGGGTGGCGCACCCTCGGGCGGCGGCGTCCGGCCCTCCTGTGCCTCCACCAACAACCGCCCGCTGGTGTTCGCGATCGGCCAGGTCGGCGTGGACTTCCTGACCGAGGCCCGCCGGGACAGCTTCCGCCAGCTGATGGACCCCGTCGAGGTGCCGGTCGAAGGCAAGCCCGATGTGACGAAGGAACTGCCCGCCAATCCCTACGACGCCGACCAGCTGCACAGGTACCTGACCGCCAACCCGTGGGCCTCCGACAAGGTCACCTGGACGCTGAACCTGGAGAGCACACCCGTCTACGCGATGGAGGCCGAACCCGCGGCGGGCATGGACTGGACCAGCAACCCCCTCGTGCAGCTCGGGTCGAGGGCGGAGGTGGAGGCGATCGTCAACGACCGCAGAAAGCTCGCGGACGCCCTGCTGGCACTCGCCGCGCCCGCCGCCCCGGTGTCCACGATCTACCGGTCCTTCCGGGACGCGTACCTCGGCCAGCACAAGTTCACCCAGGACGAGGACGGCTACATCTCCCGGATCTCGATACCCGGCCGGCTGACCGACCGGACCGTACGGCTGTTCTCCGGACAGGTCGTACCGGTCGTCGAGGTCAAGAGCCGTGGCGTCTACATCTGGTACCAGAAGCAGTTGGTGGACGCCGTGGTGAAGGCCGTCATGCACCAGGCGCACCACGATTCGCTGACGGTCGACGAGACCTACGTCCGCAAGACCATGGACGCGTTCCTCGACAAGGTCTACTACCAGTTCCGCAACCTCGGGCAGACCTCCGCCGACCGGGCGCTGAACTCCGCCGGGACGAACGCGTTCTCGATCGCCGGCCCGATCAGCAAGGCCATGCTGCTGGGCCAGAGCGTCCCCAGCACCGTGACGGAGTCCGGCAAGCCGATCTCCCTGTACTGCATCGACACCATCTCCGTAGCGAAGAGCCCGTACTGCCGCATGGGATCGGACTGCCAGGACGTGAAGGTGACCTTCTTCGACCCCGAGGACGACCGGCACGCGCGGGTCTCCATGCTGTTCACGATCGACGTCAGCGACGAGTTCCCCGTCACCCTGGCGCCGGCCCACCAGTTCCTGGAGTCCTGAGCACCCGGCACCGTCGGTGTCCACGCCGACCGCACGCCCCCACACCACCCGTCAGGAGGAGACGGATCATGAAAACCCCCGCAGGGCTCCCCAAGCCCACGCCGAGACTGCCGGTCCTCGCACCACCGGTCCGCCGGGACGGCCGGGACGAGGCCGGAACGCTGTCCGGCAGCCCGGGCGTCGTACCGGCCCGGTCGGCCTGCGCCGGCCTCACCGGCCCGGCCCGGGGCATGTGCTACGCGGCCCTCTGACGCCCCGCCCCGACGGGCCCCGCCGAGGACGGAGTGCAACCAGCACGACGAGAAGGGATGAGCAGAAATGACCAACGAAGAATTCCGTGAGGAGCGCCGGACGTGGACCCCCACGCCGCAGCTCCCGAAGCTGGCGGAGCCGGTGGACCGCACCCGCCGCACCGGCGGCGCCCTGGGCAATACCCCCGGCGTCGAAGCCGACTTCGACTGGGGCAGGCTCGCAGGCACCCTGGCGAACGTGGCCTCCAGCATCTTCTGATGAGGCACCCCGCGCCGGCGACGGGCCCCGAAGGGTCCGTCGCCGGCCACCCGCCCGGTGACGCCGCCTCGTACGGCCGACCACCGGAGCACCGAACAGGAGAGAGAGGACCATGTACGAGCAGCCGCCGCCCCAGGTGCCGCCGATCGACCGCACGGTCGGCTACGACGCGTACCTGAAGGTGTACAAGGAGACCGTCGACGTCGGCGACGACCGGAACGCGGCCGCGCGCCCCGTCCGGGCGCCCGTCGGATTCACCGGCGGCCCTCGGCCGACCAGCGTGGTGGCCCCCACCTTGAAGGAGGGCGCCGATCCCACCGAGCACCCGACCACACTGATCATGGACGGCCCCGGGGGGATCTACGGCCCCAGCTTCGCGGACCCGGCCCCCTGGGCCTGCGGCGGCGCCCCCACCCCCGGCTGCCTGCCGCCCCCACCCCCCGCCATCGGAGGCCTCTACTGAACCCTGCCAGCCGTCCCCGTACACACGAAGGGAAGAGCAACCATGACCATGGAAGACGTCCGCGAGGAACACCGGGTGTGGTCCCCCACCCCGCAGCTCCCCAGACTGGCCCCTCCGATCGACCGCACCGGCCGCACCGGCAGCGCCCTGGGCAACACCCCCGGCGTCGAGGCCGACAGCTTCTGGGACATCGTCAAGACCATCGCCCCGATCGCCGCCAGCGTGCTGCTCTGACGGGATCCCCCCACGGACACCTCGTCCGTACCGTGCCGGCCGCGCGGCCCATCCGCCGCCCGGCCGGCACTCCGCTGCTCCGCAGCTGCCCGGTCGCCCGACCCCCTGTCCGGCCGAACGTCCGTTCAGTAGCATGAACCCGCCTCCGCCCGCGGCCCCGAGGGGACGAGTGACCGCCATGACCACCCTGACCGCCAACACCCCGCCCGTCGACGTCGTGGACATCGACGTGGACATCGACCTGATCCTGGACGACGACGGCGGCACCGTCGCGGACGCCGCCACGGCTCCGGGAACCCTCGCGTCCGGAGCACCGGTGCTGATGACCCCGCCGCAGAGCACCCAGGCCGTCTTCGAGTTCGACCCGCCCGTCCAACTCGACCCGCCGCTCCTGGTGGACGCGCTGCCCCCGCAGGTCACCCAGATGGTCACCGGCGACGACCGCTGAAGGCCCGCGCCGCCGCATGGACCCCGACCGCCGCTCCGCGCACCGCTACACGCGCCCCTTCGACCGCTTCCCCTCCCGCCGCGAGCACCAGGCCCGGTGGGCCGAACTGTCCCGCGCGATCGCCGCGGCCGGCCCGCCGGGCGGTGAACCGTCCGAGCAGAAGGGCGAGTTGACCGTCCTCGGCTCCGGCATCGAGGCCGCCGGCTTCACCCGCGCCGACGAGCGGTTGCTCCGCGAGGCCGACCACGTCTTCCACTGCGTGGCCGATCCCGCGACGATCGTGCGCATCAACGCCTGGCGCCCGGACGCCTACGACCTCGGCGTCCTCTACGACGACGCGAAGGACCGCTACCTGACGTACGTCCAGATGTCGGAGGCGGTCCTGCACTTCGTGCGGGCCGGGCGCCGGGTGGCGGCGGTCTTCTACGGCCACCCGGGCATCTTCGTGCTGTCCAGCCACCGCGCCGTGCGGATCGCCCGCCGCGAGGGCCACACCGCCGTGATGCGCCCCGGCATCAGCGCCCTGGACGTGCTCTGCGCCGACCTCGGCGTGGACCCGAGCACCCCCGGCATGCAGACCTTCGAGGCCTCCGACCTGCTGATCCGCGGACGGCGCCTCGACCCCGGCCTGCACCTGGTGCTCTGGCAGGTCGGCATCGTCGGCGAACTCGACTACCGGCGCGCCGGGTTCACCAACCGCCACCTGCCCGTCCTGCTGGACCGGCTGGAGGAGGTCTACGGGCCGGACCACACCGTGGTCAACTACATCGGCGCCCGCTACCGGGGCCTCGACCCCGTCACCGCCCGGTACACCGTCGCCGCCCTGCGCGACCCGGCCGTGCAGCGCACCGTCACCAGCGCCTCCACCTGGTACCTGCCGCCCGCCGTCGCCGCCCCGGCCGACCCGCGGGTGCTCGAACGCCTCGGCCTGCTCGAACCCGGCCGGACCGTCCGCCCGCCCGACGGCCCGCTGCGGGTCGTCGACGCGTACGGCCCCCGCGAACTCGCCGCCCTCCGCGGCTTCGCCGACTTCCGCGTCCCGGCCGGCTACCACTGGCAGGAGGACACCCCGGGCGCCCGCTTCGCCCTGGCCCTCGGCGAGGACGGCGCCCTGCGCGAGCGCTACGTCCGGGATCCCGCGGCCGCCGTCGCGCACTGGGCCCCGCCGGACCTCGGAGCCGACGAACGCGCCCTGCTGGCCCGGCGCGAGGACCTGGCCCTGCAGGCCGCCGCCCGGGGCGTCCCCCGGCGGCCCGGGCCGGAGGCGGCACACCGGCTGCGCACCCTGCTCACCCGCAAGTCGGAGGCCCGCCGGCTGGCGCGGGACGGCGCGGCGGGCTGGCCGTCGATCCGGCGGGACCTGGACTCCGTCCTCGCCGGGGCCCTGTACCCGTGGACGGGCCTGTACGGCACCGCGGACGGCGGCCTCTCGGTCTACGTCCTGGGCCGCGCGACCGACCCGCCCCGGCACCGGGTCCACGTCGACGGCCTCCGGGTGACCGACCCGAGTTACGCCCACGGCGTGCTGCGCTGGCGCGCGGCGGACGGCGGCGTCGGCGGCGAGCTGCGGACGGAGTTCGGCCGCGACGGCCGGCGCCGGCTGACCGGAACCGTCGCGGGCGCGGCGGTGCGCCTGACCGAGTACCCGCTGCCGCAGGTGCCACCGCTCGCCGACCTCGTCGGCGGGTACCGCAGCGAGGGCCTGCGCGTGGACGTCGTACCCGGCGCCCCCGGCTCGGCCCCGCGTCTGCGCGTCACCCTCGACGGCGAACCCGTCACCGCCGCGGTGGTGATCGGACCGGCGGGCTTCGAGGTGGACGGCGTCACCGTCCCCTTCTCCGCGGCCGTGGCGGAGCCCGCCCGTCGCCTGTACGGGGACTACCGGCTGCGGCTGCCCGACCGCCCGGGCGGCGCCCGCCTGGAGGTCGCCGCGGACGGCGTCGTTCTCGACGGCCGGCCCGTCCCCGGGGCCGGGCCGAGCGGACGGCGGCTCGGCTGGCGGGACGGACCGGAGCTCTTGCCCTCCGCCGACCTCACCCTGCTGCTCGACCCGATCACCCTGCACCCGATGCTGCACGGCACCGGCCGGACGGCGGACGGCGAACCGTTCCCGCTGCTCGGCATGGTCCCGGTCGACGGCGAGGCCGCCCGACGGCTCGCCGCCCGGCCGCGGTTCGGCATCCCGGCCGGCCCCTGGGCCCACCTGACGGCGCTCGCCGCCGGGGCGAGCCACGACGGCGGGCTGTTCTGGTGGCACGGCTGGGAGCAGTCGGCCACCGCCCTGCGGACCGTGGAGCAGGCCCTGCGGGACGGCGGCCGGTAGCGCCCGGCACGGACCCGGCCGGCGACGGCCGGGTCCGTACGGACACAGGGACGGGGACGGGGATCAGCGCAGGCCGGCGAAGAGGTCGTCCTCGGGAAGGGCCGCGCCGGTGGTGTCCTTGACCCGCACGAAGGTCTCCACGCCCATCAGCTCGGTGAACCGCTCCTTGCCCATCTTCAGGAAGAAGATGTTCTCGCCCTGGCTGGCGTGCGCGGCCAGGGCGTCGAACTTCCGGCCGCCGAACGCGGTGGTGTCCACCCAGGTGGTGATCTCCTCGTCCGGCAGGCCGATCTCCGACATGTCCGGCATCTCGGACGCCTCCGACTCCTCCGCCGCCCCGGACTCCTGCGCCGCCTCCGGCTCCTCCCAGTCCGCGCCGAACTCGCGCATGACCTCGCCGAACCGCTGCATCGCCGAGCGCGGCGCCGTCGTCCAGTAGACCTTCGGCGTCGGATCGGTCAGCTCCAGCGCCGCCATGGTGATGCGGTGGGCCTGGATGTGGTCGGGGTGGCCGTAGAACCCGTTCTCGTCGTAGGTGACGACCACGTCGGGCCGGTAGTGCCGGATCAGTTCGGCGAGGCGGGCGGCGCCCTCCTCCACCGGCGTGCGCCAGAACGACCCGGGCTCGTCGTTGCTCGCCCAGCCCATCATCCCGGAGTCGGCGTACTCCAGCAGCTCCAGGTGACTGACCTTCAACACCTCGCAGCTGGCCTCCAGTTCCTGCCGGCGCATCGCGGCGACGGCCTCCGGGTCGTGGCCGGGCTCGCCCGGCTTGACCCCTCCCGGTCCGTCACCGCACCGGCCGTCCGTACACGTCACGAGGACCGTGCGGACGCCCTCCGCCGCGTACCGGGCGAGGACACCCCCGGTCCCGGTGGCCTCGTCGTCGGGGTGGGCGTGCACCGCCATCAGCGTCAAGGGCCGGTCAACCATGAAAATCCATCCTCCGATGTGAAAAGTACTCGCCCCAGTCTGCGCCACGGGGCGGGGTCGTCGCCGGGGTTGTCCCGTTCCGCGTCGCGCACCCGGCAATCCGCGAGACAGCCGCTATCCACGCCCGGCGGCCACGGTGACCGGCAGGCCGGCCTCGATGCGGCCCAACAGCCGTCCGCCGTGGACGCCGGGGGTGTCGAAGACGCCCTGGCCGTCGGGGTCGTCGTCGGCGCCGGCGCTCAGGACCTCGGGCACCAGCACCGCCGCCGCGGCGGCGGGCGCCTCGGCGCCGGTGGGCGCCGAGTAGGCGGCGGCGAGGTACGCGGGCGCCAGGACGGGGCCGTGCAGGGTCCCTTCGACCAGGTCGGGCTCGAATCCCGCGGACAGCACCGTGACCCGGGCGTGCAGGTCCCCGTGGACCATGACCAGCTTGTCCGTCATGTTGCCGACGAAGGCCTCCACGTGGACGCTGCCGCGGACCAGCAGCTTGGCGTCACCCTCCAGGTACACGGCGGCCGCCCGGAGGTCGCCCAGCACTATCAGCGCGGAGCAGCCGTCGTCGATGGTGAGGACGGCGCCGCTGACGTCGAGGTCACCGTCGACGACCAGGCCGGTGCCGTCCAGCTCCGCGGCGTCGAGGTCGAGGTGCCCGTCGATCGCCAGGGCGCCGGCGTGGACGTCGTACGACTCCTCGTAGAGGTTCTCGTACGTGGAGACGGGCAGGCCGCGGCGCTCGAACAGGGCGACGGACTCGTCCCAACTGTGCAGCGTGGTGGTGATGTTCATGGGGCAGACTCTGCCATGCGGCACTGTCAGCCGATCGCAACCGGATCGAGACCGATCGGTTCGCCCGTCCCGGACCCGCCGCTCCCTCGGGTTCCCTACGCTGTGGCCGATCCACTGCGGCCGGCCCGCTCCGGCCGGCCGCGTTCGGTCCGGGATTTTCGAGGGGGAGCCCATGGAGCTCGACGCGTTCATGGAACTGGCCGGTCCACCGATCGGCGCCGCGATCGCCGCCTACGGCGACTCGGTGCTGACGCAGGCGCAGGACGCGGCCGCGACGGCCACCGTGGGCCTGGGCACACGCATCCTCCAGCGCGTCTGGAACCGGCGCGACGAGCGGCAGCGCGAGGACCTGGAGACCAACGTCCTGGAGGCGGCGGAGGAGGGCGCGGGCGCGGACGCCCAGGGCGCGCTGCGGCAGGCCGTGCGGCGCACGCTCCACCAGGACCCGGAGCTGCTGGCGGAGCTGGCCGCGCTGCTGGCGCGGGCGCAGCCGGCGCCGGTCAGCATCGTGGTGAGCGGCCAGGGGGCCGTCGTCAACACCGGCAGCAACAGCGGGACGATGAGCAGCAGGACCGTCGTCCACCGGGACGGCACCCGGTGACGTCGCCCACCCACCATTTCAGCGGCGCCGGACAGATCGCCAGCTTCAACAGCTCCAACGACGGCCTGATGGTCACCCAGGTCACGACGATCGTGCTGCCCTCCGAGGCGCTGCGCTCCGCGGCCGACACCCCGGCCGTCGACGTCGTCCACCTGCTCCGGCCGAACGGCCGCTTCACCGGCCGGCAGCGGGAACTGGCCGCGCTGCGGGAGGTGTTGAGCGCCGAACGCACCGGGCCCGGCGCGGCGACGGCGGTGCTCCACGGGCTGGGCGGGGTCGGCAAGAGCACCCTGGCGCGGCAGTACGCCCAGAGCTTCCGCACCGCGTACGACCTGGTGTGGTGGATCGAGGCGTCCTCCCCGGGGGCCGTGGAGGAGGCCCTGGCCGAGATCGCCCGGCGGCTGAACCCCGTGTGGGCCGGAACCGCGCAGCGGCCGGAGCTGACCGCCTGGGCGCTGGCCTGGTTCCAGCACCACACGAACTGGCTGCTGGTGTACGACAACGTCGAGGACCCGGCGCTCCTCGCACCGTTCCTGGGCAGCCTCACCGGCGGGCACCACCTGGTCACCACCCGGCTCGCCGACGACTGGGACGCGGTCGGCGTCGACTCCGGCGACGCGCTGCTCGCACTCGACGTCCTCCCGCAGGAGCAGGCGGCCGAGCTGCTGTGGTCCTGGGTCTCCGAGTGGGACGGGTCCGACGAGTCGCGCTGGGAGGTCGGGCAGCTGGCCCGGGAGCTCGGCGGCCTCCCGCTCGCCCTGGACCAGGCGGGCGCCTACCTGCGCCGGACCCGCACCACGGTCGCCGCCTACCGCGGCCGGCTCGGGCTCCAGCTGTCCAGGACCCCGGCGGGCCGGGACCCGCAGCGCACCGTCGCCAGGGTCTGGCAGGTCACCCTGGCGGCGGTCGCCGAGGACGACCCGGTCGCGGTCGACCTCCTGCACGCCCTGGCCTGGCTGGACGCCGACGGCTGCCCGCGCGACCTGGTGGACCGGCTGGCCCCGGACGAGATCGCGGCCGACGACGCGCTCGGCGTCCTGCACGCCTACAGCATGATCGGCTACGCCTGGCGCGACGTCCGGGTGCACCGGCTGGTCCAGGGCGTGCTGCGCGCCGACGCCCTCGCCCGGCGCCCGGCGGGGGCCGCTCCCCGGGGCCGGTACGAGGCCGAGCAGGCCCTGCTGCGGACCGTGCGTCCGGCCGGGCCCGACCAGGACCCCGACGCCGCCGAATTGGCCCGCCTGGTCGGCCAGATCCGTGCCCTGGCCGCGACCGACCCGCGGGACAGCTGCGACTCGGCGGTGTTCAACCTCTACGCCGGCGCCGCCCTGCACCTGGAGGCCGGGGGGCAGACCACCCGGACGCTGCCGCTGTACGAGGCGTACGAGGCCCAGATCCGGCACGGGCTCGGGCCCGAGCACCCGCTCGCGCTGGTGGCCCGCTCCGCGGTCGCCCGGGTCCACCTCGCGACCGGCCGGCCCGACCGGAGCATCGGGATCCTCGGCCCGCTCCTGGAGCAGAGCCTGCGGGTCCACGGCCCCGGGCACCTCACCACCCTCAACATCCGCAGCAGCCTCGCCTCCACCCACCAGGCCCGCGGCAGCGTCCAGCAGGCGGTCGAGGAGTACGAGAAGGCCGCCGACGACAGCCGGGTCGCCCTCGGCCCGGACCACCTCAGGACCCTCACCCTGCTGAGCGACCTGGCGGGCGCCCACGCGGCCCTCGGCCGGTTCGACCGGGCCATCGGGATCTACGAGGACCTGCTCCGCAGGGACCTCGCCGACACCAGACCCGACGACCTGCCGGGGCCCATGGTCGGGCTCAACGGCCTACGGCTGCGCAACAACCTCGCCGGGGCGTACGAGACCGTCGGCCGCTACCGGCAGGCGATCGCCCTCTACCAGGAGGTGCTGGCCGACTTCGAGGAACTCGTCGGCTCCGAACACCCCGACACCCTCAGCTGTCTGAGCAACCTCGGGTACGCCCACCACGCGGCCGGCGACCTGGAACGGGCCAGGGAGATCTACCAGGACGTCCTGACCCGGCGTGCCGACGCCCTGGGCGAGGAGCACCCCGACACCCTGCTCAGCCGGAGCAACCTCGCCCACCTCTGCCTGACGAGCGGTGACATCGCGACCGGGTTCGACCTCTGCCGCACGACGCTGGCCCAGCGCACCGGGGTGCTCGGCCCGGAACACCCCGAAACCCTGGTCAGCCTCTCCATGCTGGCCTCCGCCCACGACGCGGCCGGCGAGCCGGAACGGGCGCTCCCCCTGTTCGAGGAGGCCCTCCGCCTGCGCCGCGAGGTCCTCGGCCCGGACCACCCGGACACGCTGCGCAGCGCCGGGAACCTCGCGGTCGCCTACCACGGGCGGGGCGAGTCCGCCCGGGCCGTCCCGCTGTTCGAGACCGTGCTGGCCGAACAGGAGCGGCTGCTCGGCCCGGAGAGCCGCGACACCGTGCTCACCCGCAACAACCTCGGGGTGGCCTGCCGGGGCGCGGGCGACCTGGAGCGGGCACGGTCGCTGCTCACCACCGTGCTGGAGCAGCGCACCCAGCTGCTGGGCCCGGACCACCCGGACACCCTCGGCAGCCGGGCCGCCCTGGCCCGGGTGCACGAGGCGGCGGGCGACGTCACCGGGGCCGTCGAGGGGTACCGGGCCGCCCTCGCCGGACTGACCGAGGCGGTCGGGACGGACCACCCCGTCTCCGTCGTGGTGGCGGGCCTGCTGGCCGAAGCGCTGCGCACGCGCGACGATCCCCGTCCGCGGCAGTAGCCCGGCGGGTCGGTAGCCCGGCAGGTCCACGCGTGGTGCCGGGACGGGACGGCTCTCCTACCATCGGGGCGACAGCGGATCCCAGGGACGGGTTGGCCCCATGACCGACGGCACCACCGGGATCGACCGGTCGAAGCCGAGCATCGCCCGCGTGTACGACTACCTGCTCGGCGGCACGGACAACTACGCCGTCGACCGCGAGGTCGGCGACTTCTTCCTCCACGAGCTGCCCGGTTCGGTGGCCATTCCGTTCGCCAACCGCCGGGCCCTGGTCCGCGCGGTGGGCGCCATGGCCGGCGACGGCGTCCGACAGTTCGTCGACCTGGGCAGCGGCCTGCCCACGGCCGAGAACGTGCACCAGGTGGCCCGGCGGCACCGCGCCGACGCCCGCGTCGTCTACGTCGACAACGATCCGACCGTGCTCGCCCACGGCCGGGCGCTGCTGGCCGCCGACCCCCGCACCACGCTGGTCGGGGCGGACCTGCTGGAGCCGGAGGGGATCCTCGGCGACCCCGACGTACGGCGCCTGATCGACTTCGACGAACCGGTGGGCGTCGTCTTCAGCGCCGTCCTGCACCACCTGGAGGATTCCGAGCGGCCCGCCGCTCTCGTGCGCTGGTGGGCGGAGCGGGTGCCCCCGGGCAGCCTGGTCTACATCTCCCACTTCCGCTCCGGCGGGAACGAGGAGACCAGGCGCATGGAGCGCAAGCTCCAGGAGAGCTTCGGCCGCGGCTGCTGGCGCACCGACGGGGAGATCCTCGCCCTGTTCGGCGACCTCGACCTGCTCGCACCGGGGCTGGTGCCCTGCCCGCTGTGGCGTCCGGAACCCGCGCCGGGTGACGGTGGCGCCGCGGCCGAGGGCGGCCTGTCGGTGTGGGAGCGGCTGATCTCCTGCGGGCTGGCCCGCACGTCCTGATCGTCGCGGGCCCCGTCCGCAGGGGCCCGGCCGGCCGCCGTCGGCCGGGCTCCGCCAACCCCGGTCAGGACAGGTAGTCCTCCAGCCCGCCGTCGCGCCGGGTGTCCAGGGTGACGCAGTGGAAGCCGCCGCCGAGTGCCCGGGAGTGCCGCAGCCGGTGCGGCAGGACGGTGATCCCGGCGTGCTCCAGCTGCTTGATCAGGCTCTCCTGACCGGACTCGACGATCGCGGTGTCCGGGGAGACCATCAGCAGGTTCATGCTGATCCAGCTCTCGCTGAGCGCGTGCTCGGGCGTGTCCCCGGTGGGCTCGGCCGGCGGGCACCACAGGATGTCCCAGCCCTTCAGCGGCGCCGGGACGGTCTCCGGGCTGATCCGCTCGGGGTTGAGCAGCACCAGCCCCGGCCGCAGCAGCGCGATGGTGCTGTCGATGTGGGTGTACCCGTAGATGTCGCGCAGCGGGTGCAGCCGCAGGCCCCCGTCGCCGAGCAGGCCGAGGGTGGACTCCAGCCACCGCAGGCCGAGTTCGTTGCCGCTGCGGGAGACCTGGTAGAACACGTCCCGGCCGAGCCGCAGCACGTTCGCGGCGTCGAAGACCGGCTCGGCCTCGCCCAGCAGCGGCAGCCCGTCCGCGTCGGACTCGAAGAGCTCGTCGCCCAGCCGCGGCCGGGGGGCGGCCACCCAGCGCGCGCCGCGGCGCAGGTAGTCCTGGAAGAGCCCGCGCAGGCCGAACACCTCGAAGTAGCGCTGCCGCATCGGGCTCGCCACCTCGATCAGCGTCTCGCCGACCACCAGGGTGAGGTCCCGCGGACAGTAGGAGTGGAAGCCGCCGTCGGCCTCCCAGAGCGGGGAGGCGAACCCGGCCGCGTGGTCGACCGCCTCGGGCCGGTGGACGGTGACGCCGAGGCCGCGCAGGGTGGCCACCAGCGCCTCCAGGTCCTCCTCGGTCTCCTCGACGACCTGCTGGGGGTAGGGGCCCGCCTCGATCGAGGCGAGGTCGGCGGCACTGGTCTTCGGGAAGCAGGACAGCCAGGAGGACGGCTCGGTCTGCTCGGGCAGCCGGGCGCCGGCGGCGGTCCCGACCACGATCTCCCGCAGTGTGGTGAATTCGTCCCAGCTGTGGACCGGACGGGCCGAATCGGACATGGCTCTCCCTTGACACGGGTTTGGGGAAACGCGGAAAGGACGGCGGACGCGACGGCTCGGAACCGCGCGGCTTCGAACCGCACCACAGGACGGCAGCGCCCGGTGGACTCCGAAGGACCGCGGGCCGTCGGCGGAGCGGGGTCCCCCGAACATGCGGAAAACAGCGACGGAAATCGGGACGGATTGATCGCCGGAGCGGCTCCGGCCGACCACGGCGTTACGGGAAATCACTGGCCGGGCAGCCGAATTCGCTTTTCGGAGGGCCGGGATCGCCTGTCAAGCTACCCGGACGACCGACGGCGGCGCAAGGACCGTGATCGGCACCGAACGCGCCGCCGCGCCGAGCCTCCGGTCGGCCCGTCCGTTGTTCAACTCCCCCGCACCGAGGCTGATCAACACCCGGGCGAGGGCCCGAAAGCCGACCCCGCGGGCCGACCCCGGCGAGGGCCGGCAGCCGGCCCGGACGCGGTGCCCGTGGGACCGGCCGTCACCACTGGGCCCCGCGCTCCGGGGCTCACCACCGCCAGGCCCGGCGGATGCGGCTCCCGCCCGCCAGGGCCAGCAGCGCCCCGCCCGCCGCGGCGACCCCGGCCACCGCCAGGTTCTGGCGCTGCGCCCGGCGCCGGCCGGCGGCCTCCGCCCGGGCGGAGGCCGCCAGGAAGGCCCGCTCGACCCCGGCCGCGGCCAGCTCGCCGGCCGCCACCCGCCGCTTGAGCTGCTCCAACCGGACACCCCGGCAGAGCAGTTCGGGGTCCTGGTCGGCGGCCTCCCAGCCCCGGGCGGCCGCCGAGAGCCTGCGCTGCTCGCCCAGCGCCTCGCGGCCCTCCGCCAGCCACCCGCGCAGCCGGGGCCAGGCCTGCGGCAGCGCGTGGTGGGACAGCTCGACGGTGTCCCGGTCCACCACCACGAGCCGGGCCCGGACCAGCCGTTCCATCACCTCGGGCACGCCGGGATCGTCGAACTCGGCCCGCCGGACCGGCTTGCGGGTGCCCTCATCGCCCCCCGGCACCAGGTCTCCCCCCGATAAGAGCCCGCCGCCCGGCGTCAGCCCGTCGCCCAGCGCCGTCGCGCCGCCGGCCGCGTCCTCGCCGGCGCCGAGCAACTCCCCGCCGAGCCGCAGGAACACCGCCCGCGCCCGGGCCTGGCCGGCCGGGTCCAGCCCGTTGTACAGCGACTCCGCCGTCCGGGCCAGCGCGCCCTCGAAACCTCCGGTCGCCTGGAAGCCGGCCAGAGTGAGGGCGTTGCCGCTGCGCCGCCGCCAGGTCTCCAGCAGTGCCGTGGACACCAGCGGCAGCGCGCCCGGCTGCTGCGCGGCGGTCGAGATGAGGACGGCCAGCAGGGAACCCTCGACGGTGCAGCCGGACCGCAGGGCCGGCTCGGTGATCGCCCGCCGCAGCTCGTCCGGCGCCGGACGCCCCACCGACAGCACCGCGTTCCGGCCGGCCTCGGCCAGCCCCGGGTGCTCGGCGAACAGCGGCCCGCACTGGTCCGAGCGGAGCACCAGCACCACCCGGCACCGGGCCGGCGCCGCCACCGGCAGCCCCTCCGGCGCCTGCCTCACGGTACCCGCGGCGGTCGCCACCAGCGCGTCCAGGAAGCGCGCCCGCTCGGCGGCGTCCCGGCAGCGGGTGCGCAGCTGCTCGCCCTGGTCCACCACCAGCACCGGGTCGCCGGCCGTCGGCCCCGAGGCGCCCCGCGGGCTCTCCCCGACTCGCTGCCCGAGCCGGGCGAGCGCGAGCGCGTACGCCTCCATCGGTCGTTCGCCGGGAGTCAGCAGCGCCACCGGGACACCGCCGTCGGCCGGGGGCCGGCCCGCTCCGCCCCCGGCCCCGGTTCTCCGCCCGGCCGCCGCGCCGGAGCCCGGAGCCCCGCCGAGCCGGGCCAGCAGACCGGCTCTGACCAACGAGGACTTGCCCGCCCCGGACGGACCGGAGAGGATCACCAGCCTCCGTTCGGCCAGCAGGGCGGCCAGCCGGTCCAGCAGCGCCTCGCGGCCGAAGAAGCGCTCGGCGTCGGCCGCCTCGAACGCGGCCGCACCCGGATAGGGGGCGCTTCCGGCGTCCTGGGAGCGCCGCCGGGCCGCGGTGTCGGCGGCCAGTTCGGCGGCGAGCAGCTGCCAGCGGTGCCGCCACTCCCGCACGTCCCCGCCGCAGGCCTGCACGTAGGCGACGGTGACGGCGAGGCTGGGCAGCCGCCGGCCGCCCGCGGCCACCGACAGGCTGGCCGCCGAACAATGGGCCCGCAGGGCGAGTTGACGGTACGGCGGACTTCCGGCGCGTTCCCGCAGGGCCCGAAGATCGCCCGCGAAGCGCAGCAGCGGCCCGTCCCCGGGGTCCAACGGACTTTCCCGACGCGGCACTACGGCCCCCTTCTCCGTTGATGCGGTGTCCTGAAACCTTGAGTGCCCACGCGCCACACGCGCCGCGTGCGCCTCGTGTCCATCCCCCGGTTATTCATCATGCACAGCACCCGTTGGCGTCAAACAATGGTGCGCGCGGGTCGGTTGTTCCGAGTTGATGTTCAATGTCCAGCCGTACGGCGCCGAACAAAGCCGGTGGGATAGAACCGGACCCCGCAGCCTTCGGCGACTTCGGAGACATCCATGAAGTTCACGCGGTACTGCCGTTCCCTCCTGTCCACACCCGCGATGGCAGTGGAGCGGTACACCAAGAGCCATCAGTCCGGGGCCGACATCGCCATGGTCGATCTGGAGGATTCGGTCCCACCCGCCCGAAAGGAGGAGGCCCGTCGACTGGCCGAGGAGTTCTTCGCGCTCCCGTCCGCCAAGCTCGCGCGCAGCGCGGTGCGCATCAACACCCTGTCCGGACCGGACGGGCTGCGCGACCTGATCGCCATCGCCCGGTACCGCGTCAAACCGGACCTGGTGCTGATCCCGATGGCGGAGTCCCCCCGGGACATCGAGATCGCCGCCGGCGCGCTCGCCGCGGACTGCCCGGAGACGGAGTTCCTGGCGGTCGTGGAGACCCCGCTGGGCATCGAGCACGCGCCCGCCATCGCGGCCGCCGGACACCGGCTGCGCGGGCTGGTCTTCGGCTCGGCGGACTACGCCTTCGCGGTCGGCGCCCGGCTCTCCTGGGAGGCCCTGGCCCACGCCCGCGGCCGGGTGGTCAACAGCGCCCGCGCCGCGGGGGTGGAGGCGATGGACGCACCGTTCTTCGAGGTCTCAGACCTCGTCGGGCTGCGCCGGGAGGCCGGGCTCGCCCGGGACTTCGGGTTCAGCGGCAAGATCGCCGTCCATCCGCGCCAACTCGCGCTGATCAACGAGCTGTTCAGCCCGGGCGAGGAACTGCTGGAGCGCGCCCGCCGGGTGGTCGCGGCCGGTCTGGAGAACGGCCGTTCGGTGACCGTGGTGGACGGGGTGATGGTCGGCATGCCGTTCTTCGAGGCCTCGCAGCGTCTGATCGAGCAGTTCGACCCGCCCCGGCCCGACGGTTCGCACCACACGCAGCACCCCCACCGCGCAGAACACGCGCAACACGTGCAGCACGCGCAACACGCGCAACACGCGGAGTACCAACCGCAGGGCCACGAGCCCACCGACCCCCCGAACCACGCGACGGAGAAGTGACGATGACCGAAGAATCCATCCTCGGCCCGCGCCGGTACCGCAATGCCGAGGCCATGCTGGCGAGCGCCGACCCGGTCTGGCAGGCGGCCGCCGCCAACGGCCTGATCGGCATCACCGCGGACTCCGAGTCCAACAACCGGCTGATCGTCCGCGAGACCGGCCACGAGTTCGCCAACATGGTCTCCTGCTCGTACCTGGGCCTGAACAACCACCCCGCGGTCCTGGCCGGCGCGGTGGACGCGCTGACCGAGTCCCGCAGCACCTCGCTGGTCCTCTCCACCACCCGGATCCGGCACAACCTGCTGGTGCGGCTGGAGGAGGAGCTCGGCGAGCTGTTCGGCGCGAACATCCTGCCGGGGGCGTCCTGTACCACGCTCACCGCGGGCATCCTGCCGCTGATCGCCTCCGGCCACCTGGACGGCACCTGCCAGGGCGGCGGCGGCCCCCGGGTGATGGTCTTCGACCGCTTCTGCCACTTCTGCATGGCGTACATGAAGCCGGTCTGCGCGGACGAGTCGCTGGTGCTGACCTGCCCGCACAACGACCTGAACTACCTGGAGGACATCTGCCGCAAGTACCCGCGGGTCGCCTACGTCGCCGACGGCGCCTACTCGATGGGCGGCACCGCGGCCCTCGACGGGCTGCTCGAACTCCAGGACCGCTACGGGCTGTTCCTCTACATCGACGACTCCCACTCGCTGTCCATCGCGGGCGAGCGCGGCGAGGGCTACGTCCGCTCCCGGCTGGAGATGAACCCGCTGACGGTGATCACCGCGAGCCTCGGCAAGGCCTTCGGCACCAGCGGCGGCGTCGCGATGCTCGGCAACCGGGAGCAGTTCGAGTTCCTGCACCGGCACGCCGGCCCCATCGGCTGGTCGCAGAACATCCCGCTGCCGATGGTCGGCGCCTCGCTGGCCAGCGCCGCCATCCACCGCTCCCCCGAACTGGCCGACCTCCAGGGAGCACTGGCCCGCAACATCGAGCTCTTCGACGAGCTGCTGCCGACCACCTTCGCGGGCAACGGCCTGCCGGTGCGCCGGGTCGACGTCGGGGAGGCCGAGCGGGCGGTCAAGCTGTCCGCCCAGCTCTTCGAGCGCGGCTTCTACAGCTCCGCGGTGTTCTTCCCGATCGTGCCCAAGGGCGAGGCCGGGCTGCGGCTGATGCTGCGCGCCGACATGGACGAGCGGCTGATCCGCGAGTTCGCCGGCCACGTCAAGGAACTCACCGCCGACCTCTAGGACCTGGGAGCAGCACCATGGGAGGAACCGAACCGGCCGGCTACCGGCTGATCGGCGAGCGCCGCTACCGCGAGGTGGTCGGGCGCTACTACGAGGAGTTCGAGGTCGGCGAGGTGGTCGAGCACCGCCCCGGGCGGACCGTCACCGAGCTCGACAACGTGCTGATGAGCATGCTGAGCATGAACGACGCCCCGCTGCACATCGACGCCGCCTACAGCGCGCACACCCCCTGGGGGAAGCCGATCGTCTCCAGCCTGGTGACGCTCAGCATCGTCGGCGGGATGACCGCCCGCTCGACGAGCGGGCGCACCATCGCCAACCTGGGCTGGGAGAACATCCGGATGACCCACCCGGTGTTCGCCGGCGACACCCTCTACGCGGAGACGGAGACCCTCGCCAAGCGGCTCTCCGAGAGCCGCGCCGGGCAGGGGATCGTGCGCTGCCGCACCACCGGGACGAAGTCCACCGGCGAGGCCGTGGTGGTGTTCGAACGCAGCTTCCTCGTCCCGCTGCGCGGCCACGGCCTGGACGAGGTCGCCGGGTACTGACCCGGCGCCGGGCCCGACGGTCTCCACCGTCGGGCCCGGCGCGCGCGAGGGGAGGGCGGTCGGCCGGCCGCCCTCCCCTCGCGCGCTTCGTTCACGCCTCGCGGCGGACGTCCACCAGCACCTTGCCCATGGTCTGCCGCGCGGCCATCGCCCGGTGCGCCGCGGCCACCCCGGACAGCGGCACGGTCCGGTCGATCCGCGCCACCACCCGCCGCTCGGCGGCGAGCCGGAACAGGTGGTCGGCGATGCCCTCGAACAGCGCCCGGTCGGTGAGCACGTGCCTGAGCCAGAAGCCCTGCACCCCCGCCGAGCGCTCGGTCAGGTCGCCCATCGTGAAGCCGTCCTCCACGCCCTCCCGCGCCCCGACCGACACCAGCCGCCCGAAGGGTGCCAGTCCGGCCAGCCCGGCGCGCAGCACCCGGCCGCCGACCGAGTCCACGAACAGGTCCAGCCCGCCCGACTCCGCGAGCCGCTCGCCCAGGTCGGGGTCCTCGGAGTCCAGCACGGCGTCGGCGCCCAGCGAGCGCAGGAACTCCCGCTTCTCCGGGGTGGAGGCCAGGGCGACCACCCGGCCCGCCCCCAGCTCCCTGGCCAGCTGCACCGCCAGGTGACCGACCCCGCCCGCGGCCGCGGACACCCCGACGGCGTCGCCCGGCCGCAGCCGCCCCGCCAGGACCAGCGCGCCGTACGCCGTCGCCCCCTGCTCCAGCAGCGCGAGCGCCTGCTCGTCGTCCACGCCGTCCGGCACCTCCACCGTGTGCGCCGCCTCGGGGACGGCCACCTCGGCGTACCCGCCGCCGGTGCGCAGCAGCGCGACGACCCTCCGGCCGTCCTCGCGGCGCCGCCCGACCGCGTCGACGCCGAGCACCAGCGGCAGCGGGAGCTGCAGGTACTCGCCGGCGCGGATCTCCAGGTCGGCGTAGTTGAGCCCGGCCAGGGTGACGTCCACCAGCACCTGGCCCGGCCCGGCCACCGGTTCCGGCACCGTCTCGATGCACAGCTCCTCCGGCCCGCCGTAGCGGTGGATCACCGCCGCGCTCATCCCCTTCCCGTCCACGGCCACCTCGTCCCCTTCCGCCTCCGCCTGGTCCACGGCCACCTCGTTCACGGCCACCTCGTTCACGGCCACCTCGATCTCGGTCGTCTCGTTCACGGTCGTCTCGTTCACGGTCGCGTCGTCCACGGTCGCCCGGGGCCTCATCCGGCGAACAGCGCGAGCAGCGCGCTCTCCAGGGCGCGGACGGCCTCCGGGCTCTCGGCGACCACGCAGTACATCACCGAGCCGTCGGCCGGCCCGAAGTCGTTGCTGTACAGCACGCCGGTGCCCGTCCGCGGGTCGAAGGCCAGCCCGGCCGCGCCGAGCGCCGCCACGGCCTCGGCGAAGGACGGCACCTTGAGGCCGGCGAGCTCCAGCAGGTGGCGCGAGCCGCGGTGCTCCTCGCGCAGCAGGCGGGCGGCGAAGATGTCGTGCAGGTGGCTGGAGCCGGTGAGCCGGCCGTTGGTCTCGTGGAAGTAGATCTCGCCCCCGGGCGTCAGCACGGCGTCCGCGCTGACCGTGCCCCGGTAGCCGATCACCCGCAGCGACTCGCACAACCGGGCTCCCTGCTCGACGAGTTCGGCCAGGACGCCCGCGTCCGGGGTGACCGGCGGGGTGATCTCGCCGACCACCACCGGCCGCATGACCATCTCACCGCAGCCGGCGAGCACCACGGCCGCGTCGTCGACGAGGAACTGGGCGTACAACGGCGCGCAGTCGGGGAAGTACCGCTCCACCACCACCCGTTGGCCGCGCCCGCCGGTCAGCCAGGTCCACCGCTCGGCCACGTAGGCGGCCACGGCCGCCCGGTCCGGCAGCGGAACCACCCGCTCGGCGCCGACCGCCTCCACCTTCTCGTCCCGGGCGAGGATCTCGTTGCCCAGCCCGCCCGCCTGGTACTCGACCTTCAGCATCACGCTGTGCCCCTGCCCCAGCAGGTGCTCGACAGCGGCCTCGACCTCGGCCGGCGAGCCGGCCACCGTCCCGGGCGGAATCGGCACCCCGACGCCGGCGGCCAGCGCCCGGAACCCCGCCTTGCTGTTGACCAGGGCGTTGCCGCCCTGCGCGGCGAAGGGCCGGCCGGGCATCGCGTGCGCCAGGCCGAGCGCGGCCGCCAGCCCGGCCACCGCGCCGTTCGGCGAGACGGCCAGCACCTCGTCGACGGTGCGCCCGTCCAGGACGCGGCGCAGCTCCGCGAGGAAGCCCGGGTCGACCAGGCGGTCGGTGGTGAGCACCTGGTGGCCGTGGGCGCCCGGCGGCGGCACCACGAAGGTCAGGCTGTCGGCCCGCACCCCGGTCAGCCCGGCGACGTACGCCAGGTACTCCGGGTCGGGGCCCCAGGGCAGCACCAGGACGTCGCCGTCCTCGGCCCACCAGAGCATCCGCTGTGCCCCGCACCCGGCGAACAGCTGCTCCAGCGGCGTCGCCCCGGTGAGGTCCCCGACCATCTCCTCGGTGCGGTTGTTCGCGATGCAGAGCGTCGTCATCTGGTGAACTCTCCCGGTGTCCGGCGCTGTCGCGGCCCACGGTTCTGGTCCCGCGCACGACACGGGTGTGGCGTGCGCTCCTGGTGTAGCGCACCGGGGTTGTTCTGGTTCGGTCCTCGGTCATTGAACAAAACGCCGAACAACCGGCGGCCCTCCGACCTGCGCGGTCGGGCCCGCCGGAGGGCCGGGCCGGCGTCGGCCCGAGCCGCGTACGGCACCCGCCGGTCAGCGGGAACAGGACAACGACGGCCCTCCTCGCGCAGCCTCTCCGGGCAGGACGACGGCTCCGGCCCGGGCTCGGCGCGGTACTCGCCGCAGGCGCGGTACCTCTCGTTCCGGTGGCCGACCCGGTCACCGGCGCCGTCGTACAGGATCTCCGGGGTGCCGGTTCCGCCGCTTCCCCGGCCGGGCCGGCGGCGCGGCGCACCGTCCTCGTGGGTACCGTGGACGTGCTGGTCGACCGACCCGTCCGGCCCGGCCGACCCGGCCCGATCCGACCATCGCGGTTCCGTCCGCAGAAGGGGGAACGAACTCCCATGACCACCACCGTCGCCGCCTACGCCGCACCGGGCCCCAAGGCCCCGCTGGAACGTACCACCATCGAGCGCCGTGCGGTCGGCGAGCACGACCTGCTGATCGACATCGCCTTCGTCGGCATCTGCCACTCCGACATCCACCAGGCCCGCGAGGGCTGGGGCGAGGCGATCTTCCCCATGGTGCCCGGGCACGAGATCGCGGGCGTCGTCACCGGGGCCGGCCCCGGCGTCACGAGGTTCCGGGTCGGCGACCGGGTCGGCGTCGGCTGCATGGTCGACTCCTGCCGCACCTGCGACAACTGCCGGGCCGGCCTGGAGCAGTACTGCGACGACGGCCCGGTGTGGACGTACAACGCCGTCGGCAAGGACGGCCGGCCCACGTACGGCGGCTACGCGAAGAACGTGGTCGTCGACGAGAACTACGTGGTGCGCATCCCGGACGCGCTGCCGCTGGACAAGGCCGCCCCGCTGCTGTGCGCGGGCATCACCACCTACTCCCCGCTGCGGCACTGGAACGCCGGGCCCGGCACGCGGGTCGCCGTCGTCGGCCTCGGCGGGCTCGGCCACATGGGCGTGCAGATCGCCCACGCGCTCGGGGCCGAGGTCACCGTGCTGTCCCAGTCCCTGCGCAAGAAGGACGACGGCCTGCGGCTGGGCGCCGACCACTACCACGCGACCAGCGACCCGGCGACCTTCCAGGAGCTCGCGGGCACCTTCGACCTCGTCCTCAACACCGTCTCCGCCCCGCTCGACTTCGCCGCCTACTTCTCCCTGCTGCGCACCGACGGGGCCATGGTCAACGTCGGCCTCCCGGAGGAGCCCGTGGAGGTCGACCTCCGGCGGCTGGCCGGCAAGCGCCGCAGCATGAGCTCCTCGGGCATCGGCGGGATCGCCGAGACCCAGGAGATGCTGGACTTCTGCGCCGAGCACGGCGTGGCGGCCGAGATCGAGCTGATCGGCGCCGACCGGATCAACGACGCCTACGAGCGCGTCCTCGCCAGCGACGTCCGCTACCGCTTCGTCATCGACACCGCCACCATCTGACGACCGGCCGGGCCGGGCCGCACCGGGCCCGCGCCGCGCCGAACACTTCGGAGGAGACCGTGCAACCGATCCTGGTGACCGGGGCCGCCGGCCGCGTCGGGGGCGTCGGACGGTCCGTGGTCGAGGACCTGCGGCGGCGGGGCCTCCCGGTCCGCGCCCTGGTGCACCGCGACGACGGGCGCGCGCGGGCCCTGCGGGCGACCGGCGCCGAGGTCGTCGTCGGGGACCTGACCCGCACGGACGACGTCCTCGCCGCCCTGGCCGGCTGCCGCCGGACGTACTTCGGCATGGGCGTCTCCGACCAGTACCTGGAGGCCGCCCTCACGGCGGCGGCCGTGGCCCGGGAGGCGGGGCGGCTGGAGGTGTTCGTGAACATGTCCCAGCTGACCGTCTCCGAGCTGGGGCTCTCCGCCGCCGGCGAGTCCCACCAGCACCGGCAGCAGTGGCTGGTCGAACAAGTGCTGAGCTGGTCGGGCCTGCCCGTCGTCGAGGTCCGGCCCACCGTGTTCCTGGAGAACCCGCTCTTCCGGGCCGGACTGTCCTCGATCGCCAGGGACGGCACCGTCAGGCTGCCGTTCGGGCGGGCCAGGACCTCCCCCGTGGCGGCCACGGACGTCGCCGCGGTCGTCGCGGAGGTCCTGGCCGACCCGGCCCCGCACCTCGGCCGGGTCTACGAGCTGACCGGCCCGCGCTCCCAGGACGGCCCGGCCATCGCCGCGGAGGCCTCCGAAGCCCTCGGCCGGCCCGTCCGTTACGTCGACGTCCCGCTGCGGGAGTGGATCGACCACGACCTCGCACCGCTGGAGCTGCCGGACCACGTCCTCCGGCACATCTCCACCATGGCCCGTCTCCACGCCGAGAACCGCTACGACCGCCGGACCGACGGCGTCCGGCAGGTCACCGGCCGCCCCGCCACCGGCGTGGGCGACTTCGTCCGGCGGAACGCCGGCCTGTTCACCGGCTGACCAGCGGGGACGCGGCGGGCCGGCGTTCCCCCCGCCGCGAGCGGCCGGGCGGGCGCGTCTCCTACTGGAAGGAGACGCGGTGGGCGCCCGTCATGGACGTCACCAGGGAGTACAGCGAGGTGGTGGCGGTGATGAACAGCCGGTTCCGCTTCGGGCCGCCGAAGGTGAGGTTCGAGACCGGCTCGGGAACACGGATGCGGCCGAGGAGAGTGGCGTCGGGGGCGTAGCAGTGGACGCCGTCGTCGAAGGCCGCCGCCCAGAGCCGGCCGTCGCGGTCGAAGCGGATGTTGTCGAAGCGGCAGCCGACGCCCTTGACGAAGATCCGGTCGCCGGTGAGGGTGCCGCCCTCCCGGATGTCGAAGACCCGGATGTGCCCGGCCCGGCTGTCGTTGACGTCGCCCTGCGAACGGCCCCCCGCGCCCGAGGGCTTCGACGGCCCGCGCCCCGGGCTCCGAGCCGGGCGCGGCTCCGGTCGGTGACCGGGCCGCGCCCGGAGCGGTGCACCGGGGCGCGGGGACGTCGGCGGGAACTCCGGGAGCTCCGGGGGCATCAGGAGCTCCGGGGATTCCGGGGTATCAACGCCCCTGGAGGCGCTTGACGTTGTCGCCGAAGGACCAGCCCTTCGAGCCGTCCCAGTTGAGCGACCACGTCATGAGCCCCTTCAGCGAACCGCTGAAGGCGTTCCACGACTGACCGACCAGGCCCGTGTCCATGTAGCCGCCGCCCGCACCGGGCTGGGCCGGCAGGCCGGGCACCTGCTTGTCGTAGGGCACCCGGATGGTGGTGCCCTGGATGGTCAGGCCGTTGTTCAGGCAGGTGGTCTGCGCGGTGAAGCCCTGGACGGTACCGGCCTGGTAGGAGTCGCCGGAGCAGCCGTACATGCTGCCGTTGTAGTACTGCATGTTCAGCCACCACAGCTGCCCGTTGTCGGCGTACTTCTTGACGATCGGCAGGTAGGCGCCCCAGATCGACCCGTAGTTGACGCTTCCGCCGGTGACGTACGCGGTCTCGGGGGCCATCGTCAGGCCGAAGCCCGCGGGCATCTGGGACAGCACGCCGTCGATGATGCGGATCAGGTTGGCCTGGGAGGCGGACAGCGTGTTGATGTTGCCGCTCCCGGACAGGCCGGTCTCGATGTCGATGTCGATTCCGTCGAAGTTGTACTTCTTCAGGATCGGGACGACGGTCGCGACGAACTTGTCGGCGACGGTGCTGGAGCTCAGGTCGATGCCGGCGGCGGCGCCGCCGATCGACATCAGGATCGTCGCCCCGGCCGCCTTGGCCTGGCACATCTCGGCGGGGGTCGAGACCTTGACGTTGGTGTCCATGCCGTCCTGCCACAGGACGGTGCCGTCCGAGAGGATCACCGGGAAGGCGGCGTTGATGACGTTGTAGCCGTGCGCGGCGATCCGGCTGTCCGTGATGGGCACCCAGCCCATGCCGGGGTGGACGCCGTTCAGGGCGCCGTCCCAGTTCTCCCAGTACCCCTGGAGGACCTTGCCGGACGGCTTGGGCTTCGTGGGGCAGGTTACGCTCGGCGGCGTGGTGGTGGGCGGCGTCGTGGTGGGCGTCGACGTCGTCGGCGGTGTGCTGGTGGGCGGCGTGGTGGTCGGCGTCGACGACGTCGGAGGCGCGGTAGTCGGCGTGGTGGCGGTCGGCGAGGGGCTGCTGCTGCCGCCGGGGCCGGTGAGCGACACGTCGTCCGCGTAGAACGCGGGCTGCCCGTACCAGCCGTGCAGGAAGACGGTCACCGAGGTGGTGTTCGCCCCGGTGGTGAAGCCCACGCCGAGTTGGCTGTACGACGCGCTGTTCGCCGTCCAGGTGGAGGCGTCGGTGACACCGGTGCCGGTGGCGCCCAGGTAGATGTAGCTGCCCTGGACGTAGGCGCTCAGCGTGTACTGGGAGTTGGGCTGCACGCTGATGGTCTGGGTGCACTGGGCGGTGTCCTGGCCGGTCGGCGTGGCCTTGAGCGCGGAGGCGCCGGAGTGGACCGGGCTGCTCACCGCCGCACCCGCGCCGCCGGAACAGGTCCAGTCGGAAAGCCCGTTCTCGAAGCCGGGGTTGGCCACCAGGTTGGGGGTGGCGGCCCCGGCCGTGACGGTGCCCGCCACGGCGATGCCGGCGCCGATGACGGCTGCGGCGCTCACCCCGGCGAGGAAGCGCTTCAGGACGGTCGGCCCGTGCTCCGGGCCGCCGGTCCGGTGCACCTGTACTGCGCGTTCCACGGTCGCCCGCTCCGGGCGGAATCCGCCCGACGGGCGTGGGATGCGCGACCTCCGACGAAACATGCTGTGCTCCCTTTCCGCCGAGCGTCATGGACATGACCGACGCGTGGGGGCGTGACGCCCGGCTCTGGGTGAGGTGGGGGAAACATGTGGGGCTGTGCCGGACCGGATCGTAGGAGGGGCGACAAGGGGAGTCAATAGGTCTGGACCAATTAGGTCTGGACCATTGCAGAGGGCGCGCACGACGACGCCGCCCGGTCCGCTCCGTACGAGCGGGCCGGGCGGCGTCGTCGTCGTGCGACGGCCGTGGTCAGTCCACCGCCGCCCCCACTACCCGTGCGCCGCGGCGGCGGCCGCCGCGAGCGTGGCGACCTGGGGCTTGCGGATGTCGGAGTGCGCACCGGAGAACGGCTCGCCCGCCACGTTGTCGATGACGGCGGCGGCGTTCACCCGGTAGAAGGTCCCGGGCACGAAGGCGTAGTCGATGCCGCCCTCGGCCGGCATCACCCGGTCCCCGGCCGGCACCACGGCCTGGTACCCGTCCGCGCCCATGCCGTCCCAGCGTCCGGCGACATCGGCCTCGGAGTCCTGGCGGGCGAGGAAGGACGCCTTCGGGTACCACACGCCGACGGCCCAGTCGTGGACGCTGTAGGTGGAGACGAGCGGACCGCGCACCCGGTCCGCGAAGGCGTTCAGCGCACCCGCGCTGCCGAAGGGGTTGTCCTGGGCGTGGGCGAAGGACCAGTGCGAGAACGCCCCCTGGATCAGCAGGAGTGAGGCGACCGGGCTGTCCGCGGGGGCGCCGACGCCGGCCAGGGCGAAGGAGACCAGCCGGGCACCGAAGCTGTGGCCGAGGAGGTGCACCCGCAGGCCGGGCGAGCGGCCGTGCAGGGTGGCCAGCAGCGGCCCCAGGCCGCCCCGGCCGATGTCGCCGGCCCGGGCCTTCATGATCGAGAACGAGAGCACCCGCAGCACGTCCTTCGCGCCGTTCACGGCGTGCTGGAACCAGTCGCCGATGCCCTGCGTGGAGGAGCCGGGCGGCGCGCTGCCGAAGGCCTCGGCGGCGGCCTGGTACGACGTCTTCGGATCGGCGTCCAGGAGCAGCGCGGTCTCGCCCGCGTCCTCGAACCCGCCGTCCGGCCCGGGCGGCGGCACCAGGGACCGGATCAACTCGTGGATCCGCACCAGTCGTTGCTCCTTGGCCGCATCGGGCTCGGCCGCACCGGCCGCCGCCACCGCCTCGTCGATGCGTCGGCCGATTTCGGTCACCGTCTGCTGCTGCTCGGGGTCGGCGAAGCCCTGGCCCAGCGACGCGGCGATGTCCGCCCCGGAGACGGCCGCCGTTCCGGCGCTGAGGTCCAGCAGGGCGCCGTCCCCGGCCTGGGGCGAGGCGACCGCCGGTGGCGGGGTCGCCGGCGTGGGCGGGAACCAGAGCGCGGGCCAGTGGACGCCCGCGAACCCCACCGTGCCGAGGTTCGCCGCGCCGCTTGCGGCCTGCCGGATCAGCGGGAACATCGCGTCGTAGAGCACGCGGGCACTCTGTTCGTCCACGCTCCACCCGTGGCTGAACACGAACAGGTCCGTCACCCCCTCGGCCGTCACCTCGTCGAGGAAGTCACCCGCCGCCGGCGCGGTCAGCACCCCCTTCTCGTCGAAGGTGAGGTCCCACACGGGCTCGTCGGTCGGCAGTCGCCTCATCGCACATGACCCTTCGGATGGCCGTTCGTCGGTTCGTCCGTTCATCGGTTCGTCGGTTCATCACACGTTCGCCAGCATCCGCATCAGGTCCACCAGGCCCGCCCCCTGGGCGTACCGCTCCCGGCCGAGGTCGGTGGCGGAGGCGGTGAGCAGGCTCTTGACCTCCCGGGGTCGGCCGATGAACTCCGGGCGGGCGGACAGGAAGGCCGCGATCACACCGGACACGTGCGGCGCCGCCATCGAGGTGCCGGACTGCTCGGCGTACGTCAGCAGACTCTCCGGCACCGGGTCCCCCGGGGCCGGGGTCAGCCCGGCGGTGGCCCGCACGTCGCCGCTGGCCGCCGAGGCGATCCACTCGCCGGGCGCCACGACGTCCGGTTTCATCCGGCCGTCGAGCGTCGGGCCCTTCCCCGAGGTCCAGGTGACGCCGAACGCGTGCGGCGCCTCCCGGTGGGTGGAGCCGACCGCGATGCAGTCCTCGGTGTGTGCCGGTTCGGTGATCGAGCCCATGATGGCCGAGGTGTTGGCGGTGTCCCGGGCCGTGCTCCGGGCACCGAAGTTGCCGGCCGAGATCACCACGACCACACCGGAGGCGACCACCTGGCCCACGGCCTGGCAGAGCGGCGACTGGCCCGCGGCGTACTGGTCGGGCCTCCACTCGCAGCCGAGGCTCATGTTGACGCCGTGCACGCGCAACACCGCCGGGTCCACGTTGACCTCGGTCCGCAGGTAGGTGAGCGCGCGGATGACCGCGCTGGAGGAGGTCACATAGGTGCCCTGACGGCTGAGCCTCATGACCTTGATGCTGACCAGATCGCAGTCCGGCGCCATCCCGGACAGCCGGTCCGCGCCGGCCCTGGCGACGAATCCGCCGTCCCCGGGCTCGTCCGGCGTCGCCACCCGCGGCGTCATGCCCTCCGGGGTGCAGCCCGCGATGATGCCGGCGACGTGCGTGCCGTGCCCGCTGTCGTCCACGAGCGGCGACGCCGGGTTCTGACCCGTCGCTCCGCCGGGTGGCTGCGCCACGGGGTCGTCCGGGTTCACCAGGAAGCTGAAGTCGCGGTGCAACCGGGTGGTCCGCCCCTGCGGCAGGTCCTCGCCCCGCCCCTCGGCCGCGAGCTCCAGCCGGGAGAAGTGCGGGTGGGCGGCGTCGATGCCGCTGTCGATGACCGCCCACACGATCCCGCTGCCGCGCGCGTCGTAGGCGCGCCAGGCGGCGTTGGCCTTCACCGTGGGTGCCGAGCGGTCGATCTGGGGATCCAGCGGATAGTCCGGCCACACCCGGAAGATGACGGGCGGCCGCCCGGTCCGGACGGCGGACTGCCGGTCGTCCTCCACCAGCTCGTGGAGGTCCCCCCGGGAGAGGACGGTCTGGTACAGCTTCGGCGCGACCAGCGCGAGCCCCCGCGGCACCTCGGGCTGCACATGGCTCCCCGAGGTGACCTCCACCGGCCACCACCCGCTCGACCGCCCCGCGTAGTGCTCCCAGAGCGCGTAGAACTCGTCGCGGACCGCCTGGAGTCCGCCGGGAAAGCGCAGGTTCAGCTCGATCAGCATCGGCACCTGCCGCTCCAGGTCGGCCTCGGGCTCCGCGGCCTCGCGGAGCACGACGCCGGGCGGGGACAGGTTGAGGTCACCCACGATGGGCGACCGGAAGGGGCTCTCCGGCTCGTACGCCATGACCGTTCTCATCTCCCGGGGCGGGCGCGGCGGCCGACCCGTCGGCGCCACCGCTCCTGCTGCGAGTGTCAGCCGGTCCCACAGCCGCTGCAACTCGCCGGTGCCCGCCCCGGCACGGGCCTCCTCCCGTGCTCGACGCCCGTTCGCCCCCACCGGTCCGGCCGTTTCGCCCCTCTCCCCAGGACCGGCCTGGCAGCACGCACCGGAACGCGGACGCTCCCGCCGTCGCGAAGGTGACGGCGGGAGCGAAACGGCCACGGGAGTCGCGCACCATCGGACACGACGACGCGACGACGCGACGACGCGACGAGGCGGGGGAACGGGGGCGCGGGGAACGGCGTGCGCCGGGTCAGTGGAAGCCGAGCGCGGAGGGGGCACGGCCGGGCGGTCGGCGGGCCGCGGGTTCGCGGGGTCGCCGCACGCGGCTGCCCGAGGCGGCGAGCGGACCTTTCCCTCGCACCGGCCCGTGGTGGTCGAACCGTCGCTGTAGGGCGGGCCCGTCCTCCCGTCGGGTAGGAGGACGGGCCCGACCGGTCAGCGGCCGGTCACCAGCTGGTCACCGGCGAACGGTGCCGGGCCTGGCCGGGTGCGGTGACGACCGGCCCGGTACTGGAGGGAACGGTGCCGGGCCGGACGGCGAGGCCGCCCGCGACGGCGTACATGGCCTCGTCGAAGGCCTGGCCGCCGGTCGGCGTCCTGCCGACCGCGAAGACGGCCACCGCCCTGCCGTGGAGGACGGACGTGGAGAGGTAGTCACCGACCATGCCGCCCCCGCTCGTGGCGGCGATCCGGGACACCGACATCGGGCCGGCGACAGTCCGCGGCGCACTCCAGGTGGCGCCCCCGTTGGTGGAGGAGACGAAGCCGACCTCCAACTCGCAGGTATCGGCGGTGCAGTCGGCGTTCGGGTAGAAGTAGTAGTACAGCCCGAGCCTGGCGGTGCGACCGGCGGTGGTGCGGTCGACTCCGAGGCCGGGGATGAAGTGGTCGACACCGCTGGTGGTGGGGTCGATCGGCACCCGGGTCACGGCGGACCAGGTGGTGCCGTCGGCCGAGCTCGCGTAGACGATGTCGTTGGCCGCGCAGCCGGCCCGGAAGCGGCAGTCCTGCCAGGCGACGTAGACCCTGCCGTCGGCGTCGATCTCCGCCGAGGGCAGGCCCTCGCCGTCGCGCAGCCCGCCCGCGACCTCGTGCGCGACGACGTCGGCGACCAGGACCGTGGAGCTCCAGGACCTGCCGCCGTCGGTGGAGGTGAACGAGCGGATCGAGGTGGTGTCCGTCGAGAAGGGGACCACGACCGTCCCGTCGGGCCGCACCAACGGCTGGCCGCCGAGGCCCAGGTTGACGCCGGACGGGCCGGTCGGGGCGGACCAGGTGGCGCCGCCGTCCCGGGAGGCGGACATGACCATCAGGTTGTCGGAGGAGGGGATGTCGACCTCGACGTAGCAGGTGCCGAAGTACGGGCTGGTCGGAGTGTTGTCGCAGACGATCCACTCCTTGTCGTAGACCTGGCCGTCGTGACCGACCGCCCGCACCGGGTCCTGCCAGTGCAGGCCGTCGGCGGAGCGACTGACGGTCACACCCACCGGGTTGCGTCCCGAGTCGATGACCAGGCCGGCCACCATCCAGGTGCCGTGCCTGGCGTCGTAGGCGACCGCGGGGTCGGAGGCGCGGGCCCAACTGCCGCCGCCCCAGTGGGTGGTGAGGCCGGGCAGCATGCCGTGCTGCCAGCTGAGGCCGCCGTCCGACGAGGTGTTCCAGCCGAGGCCGGCCGCCCCGCCGTCAGTGAACCGCCCCACCTGGGCGGCGGAGACGATCGTGCCGCCGTAGGCGAAGGTGTCGGGCTCCACCTCGGTGGCGTACTGGCTGCCGGCGCTGGTGAACGGGTCGCTGCTCACCCGGACCAGGCTCGGTCCGCCGCCGTCGACGGTCAGGGCGATCGGGTTGGTGCCGGACGTGGCCTCGCCGGCGGCGCGGGCCGGCGGCGCGGACGCGCCGGCCGGGCTCGCGTTCCAGGCCGCGCCGACCAGGACGAGGGCGGCCGCCGCGACGGTGGCGAACGGCCTGCGCCAGGGGGTGGGGGTGCGCGGGTGCTTCATCCGAAGCTCCTTCGCGTGGGGGGGGTGGTTCGGACGACCCGGCGGGCGCGGCAGGCCGCACCTCGTGGTCCTTGCCCTTGCCCCGATGCTCGGGCTCGGGCGCGATGACGACGGCGGCCGCCGGGCCCCTCGGCGAGGTGGGGTGTCGTGATGGCCGGCGGCGCGGGAGTCGGCGGACCGCGCGAGCGCGACGATCCGTCCTCTTCCCAGGGGGGAGCGTGACACGGAACGTCCCTCCGACCGCCGGGGATCCCGGCAGGCGCAAGGGTGAAGGGCGCCCATGCGACTGTGCACACATGTTCGCAAATCGGAAGTGTGAGCCGGATCATGACATCGCACAAGATGTACGACCACAACTCGCGGAACGACGCCGCCGGCGTTTACTCCCTTGCGGGGAACGGGAATTGAACCGACGCACAAGCCCCGCGCCCACTGGCTGTCAGCACGCTCTGCCAGGATGTCGGCGTGCCCGACTACGACCTGACCCGCCTCGGGTCCCGTGCTTTCGAACAGATGGTGGTGGCCCTTGCCCGGAGGGTTCTCGGGCCGGGCGTCCAGGCCTTCGGCGACGGACCCGACGGTGGCCGGGAAGCGACCTTCGAGGGAACCATCCGCTGGTCGGCGGCATTCTCCGGGATCGCTTCGACGCCCGAGGTCTGGACGGGTTTCACCGTCCTGCAGGCGAAGTTCCAGGTGAAGCCGAAGTCGACCCCGCAGGCCAACGGGCTGTGGCTGCGGGAGGAGATCCGCAAGGAGATCGACGGCTGGGCGGACGCCGCCGCGAGGCACTCCCGCACCCGCCTCCCCGACCACCTGGTCTTCGTCAGCAACGTCGAACTGTCCTCCTCCGCCCGAACCGGCGGGATCGACCGGCTCAACGCCTATGTGGCGGGACGGCTGGCGGACATCGCACGATCCGGCGTCGGCCTGGCGGTCAAGGGGTTCATGATCTGGCACGCCGACCAGCTCAGGTCCATGCTGGACGCCGACAGGGACGTCCGACACGCCTTCCCGTCACTGCTCAGCGTGGCCGATGTGCTCGCCATGCTCGGACCCAGGACGACGGGACCCGGCCCGCTGGAAGCGGAAGAGTCCATCCCCGGAGGAGCCCCAGGACCTCTGACGCGGCACATCGACCAGCTCACGGACCCGTTCGAGCTGGAGGTCCACCGCGCCATCGCCCCGTCGACGGACGAGATCGTTCCCGCACTGCCGGCCTACGTCGAGCGAGAGCACGATCTCGTTCTGGCCGAGGTCGCCGCGCGGGCGGTGGCGGGGAGCAGCAGCCTCGCCGTACTGGTCGGTGACTCGTCGACGGGCAAGACCCGCTCCTGTTGGGAGCTGATCCACCGGCTCCCGCCCGGATGGCGTCTGTGGCATCCGATCTCGCCCAGCCCCGCCGAAGCGCTGCTGGCCGATCTGCCGCACGTACCGCCTCGCACGGTGATCTGGCTGAACGACCTTCAGCAGTACCTGCTGACGCCACCGGGCGGTGTCGGTTCCCGGGCCGCCGCGGCGTTGCGGGCGCTGCTGCGCCGGGAAGGCGCCGCCCCGGTCCTGGTCCTGGCGACGATCTGGCCCAGGGAATGGAACGAGCTCACATGCCCGCCGGGCGGACTCGGCCAGGATCCCCACGCCCAGGCCCGCGCACTGCTCCGCGGCCACGACATCGAGGTTCCGGATTCGTTCAACGCGTCCGATCTGACGAGGCTGCGAACCGAGGCAGCCGGTGACTCCCGGCTCCGGCGGGCGCTGGAACGCGCCGAATCCGGCATGATCACACAGTACTTGGCCGGCGCCCCGGTCATCCTGGAGCGCTACCGCCATGCCCGGCCCGCGGCAAGGGCCCTGATGGACGCGGCCGTCGACGCCCGCCGCCTCGGCCTCGGATCACCGATTCCCGAGGAATTGCTGGAACGCGCCGTGCCGGGCTACTTGACGGACCACCAGTGGAACTCGGTCGCGGACGACTGGTTCAGTACGGCACTCGCCTATGCCACGGCGCCGTGCCTGGGGGCGCCCGGCCCGCTCACCCGCATTCGACCGCGCCCGGGGGACGCGGCTCCCGAGCGGCCGCGCTACCGGCTCGCCGACTACCTGGAGCAGTCCGGCAGGGCACAGCGGGAGGACGGCGCCGGCACGGCCTCCCTCTGGGACGCCCTCGTCCTGCACGCGCCCGAGGCCGACCGCCCGGCCCTCGCCGCGGAGGCCGCGGACCGGTTCCTCTACGGCCCGGCAGTCAGGCTCCGCGCCGAGGCGGTCGCCAACGGGGACGCCGCTGCGGCCCGCGCCGTCGCCGAGCTCCTCGCCGAAGCCGGATTCCACCAGGAAGCCACCGACCACTACGTCACGGCCGCCTATCGAAGTGACATCCCGTCCATTCACGACGTCGCGAGGGGTCTTGAGGACACCGGAGCGGAAGACATGGCCGCGCATGTCTGGGAGATGGGGGTCGATCTGGGCGACGATCACTCCCGGGAAGCGCGTGCGAGGGCCCTGATCGCTCAGGACGAGGCGGATGCGGCACTCCCCTACCTGGCGGACGCGGTCACGGGCGGATCCGTGTCGGCCCTGCTGACGCTCGCCGACCTCATGGCCGACACGCGCGGCCCGCGGAGCGCCCCCGAATGGATCCAGCGGCAAGCCGCCGAGAACGAAGGATCGTTCGCGCGGGCAGCCGGAACGTGGCTGCTTCGCCACGGGTTCACCGACGATTGCTACGCCCTCCTGCGGAAGTCGATCGCAGTCGGATCGGATCCCGACCTTCCGTGGATCACGGCCTTCCTCTCCGGGACGCGGGAGGAACGACGGATCGACGAACTCCTCCACCATGCCGTCACCGCCGAGTTCGAAACGGATTCCTCCGGACTGGACTGGCTCGCGGAGCAGTCACTCGTCGAACCGGCCCTGGAGTGGTTGCGCGGGAGGACGGCCTCCGATGCGCTCGACTCCCCCGGGACGATTTCCCGTGTCCTGTGGCACGTCGAGCGGCACGAAGAGGGGATCGCCCATCTCATCGGAGTTCTCGACCCTGACGACACCAGCCAGTTGCGGCACCTCGCCAGTTGGCTGAAGACGTCGGGGCGGTTCGACGAGGCGTACGAGTTGGACCTCCGCGCCGCCGAACAGGGCCACCCCGACGCGATGTCCGGTGTCGCACAGTGGCTGGAAACGCGGGGACACCACGCGGAAGCACTGCGGGAGTACCAGCGCGCGGTTCGGGCGACGGCCCGGGCGGTGCACACCAGCAGGCATCTCTCCGTTTGGGCGATCGCCGCCCTGCTCGAACGGAAGTTCGGGGCGCCGGGAGAAGTGATCTCCGACGTACCCGATCCGATGGACCGGGCGATCCACCTGCTTCGAGCCGAGGCAGGACCCCGCGCGGCCGAGGAATGGCTCCTGCGACAGGCTGAGGGCGGGCACCCCTCGGCGCTGGGCCGGGCCGTCGAGCTGCTCGCTTCCGAGGGGATGGAGGAGAAGGCCGACCGCCTGCGACGGTACGGGATCCAGCCGGGCGGCCTCCTCGCAGCGCCGTGGTCACCACCGGTTCTGGACATGGAAGCCCTCGACTGACGCGCCGGCCGCACGGTGCCGTGGCCCCGGGTCCTCGTCCCACCCGGGCGAGGACCCGGGGCCACGGGGCCGCTCGGGAGGGTTACACGGGGAAGGGCCAGGTCGGGCACCACGGCCAGACGATCTGGCCGGGGAGCGGCGGGCCCCACGGCGGGCAGGCCGGGAGGGGCGCCGGGGTGGACGGGGCGGAGGTCCACAGGACCTTGCCGTTCAGGACGACCGCGATCGCGCCCTCGTTGTAGATGGCCAGCTCGGCGCCCGGGCGGCCGCCCGTCTGGCTGTTCCACAGCGGCGTGTTGGCGGCGGAGTACACGACGAGGTTGCCGTCGCCCTGCATGACCAGCACGTTGCCGTCGGGCATGGCGCCGGGGGCCACCCAGACCGGCTTGTTGTCGCGGTAGAGCACGACGTTGCCGTCGCCCTGCATGGCGAACATGACCCGGCCGTCCGGCGAGTACCAGGCCTGGTTGCGGGAGATCGCGGTGTTGCCCGGGATGCGGGTGGGCGTGGACAGCGCCGCGACCGCGGCGGGCGCGGCGGCGGGCGTCTGGGCGACCGAGGGGGCGGCCGGGGACGGCGCTGCCGCGGCGGCGTGGGCGGTCCCGGCGGTGAGGGTGGCGAACCCGACGGCGGCGACGGCCGCCAAGGCGGCGGCCCGGGTACGGAGAGTGGTCATGGCAGGCTTGGGATCCTTCCGGACGGGGACGGCGAGCCACGGGGGCCGCCGTTCTGACGGCGCGTCATCCTGGTCCTGCGCGCCGGGCGCCCAGGCTATGGCGGCCGTCCCGGGAGGCTGCGGCAGATCGACCGGCAGCTTCCCGGCACCCCCTCGGGTCCCGGTGGCGCCCCTCCGCCCCTTGCGTGCCGACGGCTCCCGGCGGTCCCTCACGTCCCACCGGCCTCCCGCCACCCCTCGCGTCCCGCCGCCTCCCGGCCCCTCGCGGGCCGGCTGGTCGCCGGCCCGCGAGGGGCCGGGAGGCGGATCCCGTGGAGCCGCTCCGGGCGGTGCCTCAGACCGCCGGCTTCCGGGAGGCGGCCGACTCGCCGGTGAGGAGCGCCGTGATCTCCTCGGCGAGGTGCGGGCCGAGCTCGCCCCAGCCCTCCTTGTAGCCGTAGACACCGGCGAGGGTGCGGGCCTCGTAGTCGCCGTTCATGATCTCGAAGTCGTCGGCCGTGATGAGTGCCGGGTGGGCGACGCCGACGGCCGCCGAGACCTTCATCAGCTCCTTGCGCAGGGTTCGCAGGTAGGAGGCGGCCCGGTCGGCCTTCGAGGCCGGGTCGATGCCGCGGGCCAGCCACGGGTTCTGGGTGGCGATGCCGGTGGGGCACTTGTCGGTGTGGCACTTCTGGGCCTGGATGCAGCCGATCGACAGCATCGCCTCACGGGCCACATTGATCATGTCGACGCCCAGGGCGAAGGCGACGGCGGCGTTCTCGGGCAGGCCGAGCTTGCCGGAACCGATGAAGGTCAGCACGTCGGTCAGCCCCAGCTCGGCGAAGGTGCCGTAGACCCGGGAGAAGCCCATTCGGAACGGCAGCGACACCGAGTCGGCGAACATCCGCGGCGCCGCCCCGGTGCCGCCCTCGCCGCCGTCGATCGTCACGAAGTCGACCCCGCGGTCGCCGCGCGCCATCAGCGAGGCCAGCTCCTGCCAGAAGCCCATCTCGCCCACCGCGCTCTTGACCCCGACCGGCAGACCGGTCTCGGTGGCGAGCAGTTCGACGAAGTCGAGCATCGAGTCGACGTCGCCGAACGCGGAGTGCCGCGACGGCGAGGCGCAGTCCTGGCCCTCCGGGATGCCGCGGATGCCGGCGATCTCGGCCGTCACCTTCGCGCCCGGCAGCATCCCGCCCAGCCCCGGCTTGGCGCCCTGGGAGAGCTTGATCTCTATCGCCTTGACGGGCGCGCCGGCGACCACCTCCTTGAGCTTGTCGAGGTTGAAGGTGCCGTCCTCGTTGCGGCAGCCGAAGTACGCCGTGCCGAGCTGGAGGACGAGGTCACCGCCGTTGCGGTGGTACGGCGAGAGGCCGCCCTCCCCCGTGTTGTGCATCGTGCCCGCGAGCGCCGCCCCCTTGTTGAGCGCCGTGACGGCCGCGCCGGAGAGCGACCCGAAGCTCATCGCCGAGATGTTCACCACGCTCGCCGGCCGGAAGGCCTTGGCGCGCCCGCGCGGCCCGCCCAGCACCTTGGCCGAGGGCAGCGGGGCCTGCGGGTCGTGCGCGTCGGGCAGCGTGCCGGCGAAGGTGCGCTGCTTCAGGTAGGCGTGCCCCTGGACGTGCTCGACGTCGACCTCGGTGCCGAACCCGAAGTAGTTGTTCTCCTCCTTCGCCGACGCGTAGATCCACGTGCGCTGGTCACGGCTGAACGGGCGCTCCTCCTCGTTGGAGGTCACGATGTACTGCCGCAGCTCCGGCCCGATCGTCTCCAGCAGGTACCGGGCGTGCCCGACCACCGGGAAGTTCCGGAGCAGCGCGTGCCGCTTCTGCACGAGGTCGCGGGCCGCCAGGAGGGCCACCGCTGTGGCGGCGGCCGCGCCGATCTTCCGGGCTTGCATGGACGTTCCTCCTCGATGGACGGCTCCACCGCCGGGCGGTGGAGCCGTCGTGTCGTACGGGGTGCGGGACGGCGGGGACACGGCCAACCGGGCAGCAGCTCCGTCGAAGAATGCGACATGATGGTAAAAGGCCGCGCCGAACCTCCTGCGACCAGGGGGTGTCAGCGCGCCTTCCCGGGCGACGACGGCACGCTGGCTAGCGTGGTGCCTCCACCCGATGCCCGGTCCCGAGGAGACCCGCCATGGCCAAGATCGCTCTGTACGGCGCCACCGGCATGATCGGCAGCCGCATCCTGCGCGAGGCGCTGGACCGCGGCCACCACGTCACGGCCGTCGTCCGCGACCCCGGGAGGCTCACCGAGAAGCGGCCCGGCCTCACCGTCACCACCGGCGACGTCCTGGACCCCGCTTCGGTGACCGCCGCGGCCCGGGGCCAGGACGTGGTCGTCAGCGCCGTCGGCGGCAGTGACGGGCCCGGTCACCTCGCCACCATCGCGCCCTCCGCCGAGTCCCTGGTGGCCGGGCTGCGTTCGCTGGACGGAAAGGCCCCGCGGCTGATCACCGTCAACGGCGCCGGTTCGCTGCGCACACCCGACGGAAAGCAGGTGTGGGACGCCGAAGGACTGCCCGAGCCCCTGCTGCAGATCATGCACGCCCACGGCGACGCCCTCGACTTCTACCGCTCCGTCCACGACGTCCGCTGGACCTGCCTCAGCCCCGCCGGACAGATCGAGCCCGGCGAGCGCACCGGCACCTACCGCACCGCCCTCGACGACCTGGTCGTGGACTCCGAGGGCAGGAGCCGAATCTCCGCCGAGGACTACGCGGTGGCCCTCGTCGACGAGATCGAGCAGCGGAACCACGTCGGCGAACGCTTCGCCGTCGGCGACTGAACCCCGCGCTCCGCCCGCGGTATCCGACCGGTGGCGGCGAGAGCGGGTCGGGCCGAGGTGCGGGCGCACCGGGAACCCCTCCCCCGCCGTCTGCGCGCCTGTACGATCTCCTCACCGGAGCGGCCGGTGAAGCTCCGCTTCTCCACCGCTCCAGCGGACTTCACCGGTTCGGCGTTCTCGCCCGGGTCGGGGACGAGCCCCTGAGGAGCAGAGCGGATGACCACGCCCGAGACCTTCGCGGTCTTCTACTCCTCCCTCGGCACCCTCGCACCGGCCCCGGTCGGGGCGGCGGCGCCGGGTGGGGGGCCGGCCGTGCCGCCCTGGCTGGCGCAGGTGTCGGAGGCGCTGTTCGAGGGCATGGACGCCGACGCGGCGCGGGCCTGGGCACGCCGTGTGCGCCGGGAGATGGAGCGGCTGAACGGCAGGGTGCCCTTCAGCGTGGTCCACGACTGGTACCGCTCCGCCGTCGGGCCGGTGCTGACCGAGGCGAGCGCACGGCGCGGCGGGTCCGTCGCGCAGCACCAGCGCGTCCAGGCGCTGCACGCGGACGCCCTGGGCGGCGGTCGGGTCGACGAGGGCACGTGGCGCGCGGCGCTCGAACCGGAGCTGCGGGAGCTCTTCCACCACGCGTACCCGTACGCCGAGGCCTACGCCGCGGCCGCGGCCGCCGCCGGCTCCTACGCGCTGGCGAACGGCTACGACGCGGCCGAGGCCGCCCAGTACGGCGAGACCTACGCGGAGCTCAACACCACGGCCAACGTGCGGGCCCATGCCGACGCGAACGCCCTGGCCAACGCGGCCGCCGTGGCGGCCGCGTACGCGGCGGCGGACCCCGCCGCCTACGCCGCGACCTGGCCGTCCGCCCGGGTCCGCGCGGTGGTGCTGGTGCACGCCGACCGGCGGGACGAGCGCGGCGAGCGCGCCACCTGGGCGCGGCTGGCCGACGGCCTCGCCGCCTGCCTGGCCCGCGCGGAAGCCGCCTGACCCGGAGCTGAGCCCGGCACCCGGGGTCCGGGTCCCGGACCCGGGCTCAGGTCCGGGCGCGGACCGGATCAGCCCTTGAGCGGCCCGCCGTTGATCGCGACCCGGCGACCGTAGCGGGTGTGCGGGTGGTAGTCGTACGTGGCGTGGTGCTGGACGCAGCGGTTGTCCCAGAACACCAGCGTGTTGGGGCTCCAGCGGATGCGGCAGCTCAGCAGGGGCCGCTGGGCGGGCAGCGCGCAGAGCAGGTCGAGCAGGGCCCGGCTCTCGTCGGGCGACAGCTGGGGGATGCGCGCGGTGTAGGCCTTGTTGACGTAGAGGATCCTGCGGTCGGTGTCGGGGTGCCGCACCACCAGGGGGTGTTCGCTCTTGGGAATCACGTACCCCTCGGGCGGGGTGTAGCCCTGGAAGGCGACGAGGCCGTCGTGGATCGCGGTCAGGCCGTCGAGCAGCTCGCGCATCGTCGGGGACAGCATCTCGTACGCCAGGTGCATGTTGGCGAACAGGGTGTCGCCGCCGCTGCCCGGTTCCGGCACCCGGGTGATGTGGAGCATCGACCCGAGCGAGGGTTCGGCGTCGGCGGTGCCGTCGGCGTGCCAGCCGTTGCCGGCGACGTTGTCCGCCTCGGCGCCGGTGCTGATCTCCAGGATGTACGGATCCGCGTCGACCGGGGGCGGGTTGACCGGGCGCAGTTCGCCGAAGTGCCCGGCGAAGCGCTTGTGGTCCTCGTCCGTCAGCTCCTGGTCGCGGAACACGAGGACGTGGTGGTCGAGGAACGCCTGCTTCAGCTCCGCCAGTTGATCGTCCGACAGTTCCTTCGAGAGGTCGACGCCGGAGACCTCGGCGCCGATCACCGGAGTGACCGGGTCGACCGTGACGGTCCGGTACTCCTTGGCGGGCCTGGTGGTGACGGCCCTGACCGCGTCCAGCTCGTACTGCTCCATGACCTGCTCCTGTGGTGGGGGGATTCGGTGTCGTCACAGCCCGCGTGCCAGCAGGTCCGCGAGGACCAGCCGGCCGAAGGCCAGGTTGCCGTGGATGGAGTCGTCGGCCTCGCACAGCTCGGGGCGCTGGAAGCCGTCCGGTCCGGTGGTGCGGGACCGGAGGTCGACGAGCTCGACGCCGAGCGCGTCGAGCGCGCTTCGGACCGTTTCCTGCGCGGCCGTGAACACCACCGGGTCGGACTGCTCCGGTACGCGCTGCGGCGGCAGCACGGCCAGCACCCGCAGGCCGAGGCCGAGTGCGTGGCGGTAGAAGGCCAGCGCGTCGCGGACGGTGGCGCGGACGACGGCGTCGAACAGCGGCCCGGAGAGGAAGCCCGGGGCGAAACCGCCGTCGCGGCCACGGTGGAGGTGCCAGTTCTCCCGGGTGGCGACGAAGTGCGCGCTGAGGCCGAAGGTGGACACCAGGGGGACCGTGAGGTGCCCGAGGCCGTCCGCGTCCAGGCCGGCCAGGAAGCTGCGGTAGTGGGCGTCGGCCTCGGCCTTGTGGAACACCACGTCGTGCTCGCGCGGCGCGAAGAAGTCGTCGGTGAACTCGCGCCCGGCACCGATCGGGCCGCCCTGGAAGGGGATCCGGGCGGCCTTCGCGGCTCGTCCGATCGGGCCGGCGTGCGAGTCGCCGAGCAGCAGGAACCTAGCGGGGGCGGTAGTAGTCGAGGACGGCGTCGTCACAGGTGTCCACCCCCTTCGGTCCCGCGGCCGGCGTACCGGTTCGGACCGGTCGCGGATCCGCCGAGGGCCGCGACAGCCCGGCCATGAAGTGGCGCATCACGAAGTCGACGCCCTCGGAGGTCACTTCACGCAGGTTCGGCGCGTAGAACCTGCTCCGGAACGGGAGGCCGGTGATGAGTTCGTACGACGGGAAGTAGTCGACGTCGTCGAGGTCCTCGGTCAGCTGCCCGGCCACCGTCCGCAGCAGCGACTTGGAGTAGGTGTTGGCGGTGAGCGCGTGGCCGCCGGTCGCGGTCGCGGTCAGCGGAACCGGTGAGACGGTCAGCAGGACCCGCAGCCGCGGATTGGCCTCCCTGGCCAGCGCCACGGCGTCCGTCAGGTCGCGGCGGACCTCGTCGAAGGTGAACCGGTGGAGGACGTGGCGGTCCGGGTCGAAGGTGCCGCGCACGGTGCCGGGGCAGGACGGCAGGACGGTGCCGTCGGCGCGGTCCCGCCACGCCTCGGTCAGGCCCAGGGTGAAGATCAGGCAGCCGGCTTCCGTGACGGCCTCACGGATGGCGGCGAGGGTCGTCCCCCGGGCCGCCAGCATCTCCTCGGCCGAGGCGTGGCCGCCGGGTTCGACGGACGGACGGCAGGGGTCGTGGTACCTGCCCTCGTCCAGCCACGCCCCGGTGGGCGGGGTCGTGCGGCCGAAGGCCCAGGAGAGCCACTGCCGCAGCACGGCGGCGGTGTAGATGTTTCCGGTGCGGAACGAGAACACCCCGTAGTGGCGGGCCCTGCGCTCCTGCTCGGTCAGCCCCGGCGGGGCCGGCTCCGCGTCGCACCAGTTCATGCCCTGCTCCAGCAGGGCACGGCCGATGTGCGCGGCGAAGCAGGACCCCGCGGTGAGGATCGGCTCGTCCTGCCCGATCGCGAACGCGGGCGTCCAGAGGTCGTCGATGGCGAGCGGGTCCGGCTCGGCCACGGCGGAGCGCCAGAACGAGCGCGCCGGTAGTGCCTGGTAGGGGTTCACGGGGGATGGTCTCCGATGGGTCGGACGGCGGCGGTCGAAGGAGGCGCGGGTGCGGAACGGCTGAGGGGCTGGGGCTGGTGCTGGTGCGGACCGGGCCTGCGGCCGCGCCGGGCGACGCCGGACGTCACCGGGCGACGCCGGGCGCCCCCGCCGGCGGTCCGGGCCCGATGCCGCCCGGACCGCCGGTGCGGGGAGCGCGCCGGATCACGCCCGGGGGTGGTCGGCGCGGTCCCCGGGCGGGTCGTCCGACGCCTCGGCGATCGCCGCCGCCACCGCGTGCACATGCGGCGGGCGGACGATGCCGTAGTGCGTCGTGTCGAGCCGGTGCCAGGTGCTGGGTTCCGGGAGGTACGGGCGCCACAGCTCCCGCTGCCGCTCCGGCGACCCCGCCCAGGGAAGCCCCTCCACCGGCCGCCCGGCCAGCCACAGCCGGCTGGGCGTGGCGCTCAGCATCGGCATCCGGTAGTCGGCCATGCTCCGCAGGTTGGCCCGGCAGCACCGGACCAGACGTTCGGCGTAGCCGTGGGCCTCGGGCCCGGCCGGCACCGACCCGCCCTGGCCGAGCTCGTGCGAGAACACCGCCTGGAGCTGCGCGTCGTCGTACTCCTGGAAGAGCCCGCCGGAACCGGGCGGCGGCGGGTCGATCAGGTGGACGCCGTGGACCGGCCGGCCGATCGCCTCCGCCTCCGCGGCCATCCCCATCACCGCCCAGGCGCCGAAGGACCAACCGGCCAGGTGCAGCCGCCGGGTGCCGTCCGCGAAGCGTGCTCGCAGGGCGGCGGCGTAGCGGCGGGCCCGCTCGGGCAGTGTCCAGTCCGCGGTCCCGGGCCGTTCCAGCGCCGGATCGGCGATCAGACAGACGGTCGGCCGGGGGCCCAGTGCCGACACCAGGGACCGGTAGGCCTGGATGTCGCCGCCGACCGGGTGCACCAGGCACAGCACGTCGGTTCCGGTGCCCTGCTGCCAGATCTCGGGAACCACGCCCTCCGTGGCGACGGCCCTGGCGGGTGTCGCCTCGGACAGCCGGGTCAGGATCTCGCTGAGGGAGACCCGGTGGCTGAGCCGGGACAGTTCCAGCTCGACATCGAAGTGACGTTTCACCAGGCCGATCAGGTCGAGCAGGGTCAGCGAGTCGGCGCCCAGGTCGTAGAGCGGGGCGTCGGGATCGATGCGGTCGAGATCCAGCCAGTCGCACAGCCGGTCGCGGAGCAGGGCGGCCACGCCGCCGTCTGCCGTCTCGGCCGCCACGGTGCCTCCGGCGGACACCGGCGCGGTCCCGGCGGACGGCACCGTCCCAGTGGGCAGCGCAGGAGCGGGCGGCACGAGGGCCCCGGCGCCGGGCGCCGAGTAGAACGCGCGGGATGCGTGGAGGTCGGTGGTGGAGACCAGCACCTGCGGCAGTTGCAGTCCCATGGCCCGCGCGAACACCCGCTTGCCCTCGGCCACCGTCAGCCCGACCGACAGGTGCGCCCGGTGGCGTGCGTCGGCCCGCGGCGCGCGCAGCGCCATGCCGGCCTCGCTCCACACGTCCCAGTTCACGCCGAGCCGGACCGTGCTCCCGGCGTCACCGGACGACCGGTACTGGGCGAAGCCGTCGAGCAGGCTGTTGGCGGCCGCGTAGTCGAACTGGCCGACGCCGCCGAGCTCCGCGGACATCGACGAGCAGTACACCGCCACCGGCGGCCGGTAGCGCTCGATCACCTGCTCGACCAGCAGGGCGCCCTGCAGCTTGGCGGCGGACGCCCGCCCCATCGCCTCGGCGTCGCGCCGGGCGATCAGCCCGCCGCTCGCCACCCCGACGGCGTGGATCACGCTGTCGAGACGGTCGGTGCGGCGGCCGATACGGGCCATCACCTCCTCGGGCGCCGACTCGGTGAGATCGGCTTCGACCAGGTCGACCCGGTCGGCCCAGGGCGTCAGCTCCTCCGGCAGCCGCGGACTCCTGGCCAGCAGCAGGACCCGGGCGCCGCCGTTCTCCAGCAGCCAGCCGGCGATGCTGCGGCCGATCCCGCCGGTGCCGCCCAGGACCAGGTGCACGCCTCCGACAGGCAGCCCGACGGGGCCCGCGCCGGCCGTGGACACCGGCAGCGTGACCTGTTCCCACCAGTGGCCCTGGCGCAGCGCCAGCCGGCGCGGAAGGGCGGCCGCGGCCGCCGGGGGCGCGGCCTCGGCCAGCAGTGCCGCCAGCGGTACGGCCCAGTGGGCGGGGTCCGCACCGGGGACGTCGACCCAGTGGCCCGCCCCGGTTCCCTCCTGGGGCGCCACCTCGGCGGCACCGGCCAGCAGGCCCGCCTCCGGCCGCTCCACCGGGCCGTCCACCGGCCTCGCCCGGTACGACAGCCACCACGGCCTCAGCCGCAGTGGCCCGGCGGCGTCGGCCACGGCCCGCAGCAGTGCGGCCGGCGTGTCCAGACAGGCCCAGCGGGCCCGGGCCAGGCTGTCCCGGCCGACCGGTCCGCCGATCCCCAGCGGCAGCGCGTGCACCCAGTCGATGCCGTCCTCGCCCGCACCCGAACCTGTGCCCGTACCCGTACCCGCCAGTGCGTCGAGCAGCCGACCGAGCGAGGCGGGGTCGGCCGGGTCGACCTCGTAGACGTCGTCGCTCCGCCGGGCGAACGCCCCGGCGGCACGGACCCGCACCACCCGGGCGTAGGCGGCCTCGAAGGCGCGGACCGCCTCCGGGGGCGCCGGTCCGTCCGTGAGCAGCACCAGCGGCCGGGAGGTCCGCGAGCCGATCGCCGAGCCCGCTCGGCGCAGCCGCGCCCAGTGCGGCTGGTGCAGCCAGGCGTCCTCCGGAAGGCGCCGCGGAACGTCGGCGGCGGCCGGGCCGGCCGGGTCCGGGGCCGTCGGGACGGGGGCCGCCGGGGCGCGGGGGAAGTCGAACTCCGCCAGCGCGAAGGCCGGCGGCGGGAAGTCCCACGGTGCCTGGGCAGGGCCGGCGGGCCAGTCGATCCGCTCGCCGGACAGCCAGGCCGCGGCCGTCTCCTCGGCGGTGAGGCCTTCGCTCGAAACCGGTGCCCCCGCGCGGGCCTCCCCCGCTCCCGCGTCCGTGATCCGGCCCGCGCCGCGCAGCCAGGCCACGGCGGCGGAGGCGTCGGGGCAGACCGCTGCCAGCCGTCGGCGGCGTGCGGGACGGCCCGCCTGGAGGTGGCGCAGCACCTGCGGATAGGCGGAGGGCCGGGCCTCCAGGTAGTCGGCGATCCGGGCGGCGTCGACGCGCAGGCCCGCTTCACTGCTGCTGGAGAGCAGCAGGCAGGGAGGCACCGGGGTGTCCGGTGCCGCGTCGCCCGCCGTCGGGCCCGCTGTGCCGGTCGTCCCGGGGGCCGGCCGGTCGGCCTCCAGGACCGCGTGGGCGTTGGTGCCACCGATCCCGAAGCTGCTCACCGCCGCGATCCTGTCCCGGTCCGCGGGCCAGGGCCGGGCCTCGGTGGGGACGTAGAACGGCGTGGGGTCGGCGCCGAGCTGCGGATTGAGGGCGTGGAAGCCGACGTTGGGCGGGATCACGCCGTGGTGGACCGCGAGCGCGGCCCGTACCAGCCCGACCACGCCGGCCGCCGCACCCAGGTGTCCTATCTGGCTCTTGACCGAGGTCAGCGCGCAGTGGCCGGACCGGTCCAGGTCGAAGGCCTGGCGCAGGGCGCCGACCTCGACCGGGTCGCCGAGCCGGGTGGCGGTGCCGTGGGCCTCGACATAGCCGAGGTCGGCGGCGCCGCGGCCGCTGCGGCGCAGGGCGGCGCGGATCACCTCGCGTTGCCCGGCGAGCGAGGGGGCGCTGTAACTCAGCTTGTCGGAGCCGTCGTTGTTCAACGCCGTGCCGGTGATCAGGGCGTAGACGGTGTCGCCGTCGCGTCGGGCCAGCCGGAGCGGCTTGAGCACCACCGTGCCGACGCCGCTCGCGCCGATGGTGCCGCTCGCGTCGTCGCTGAAGGGCCGGCAGCGACCGTCCACGGAGAAGATGTGCTGCGGCCGGTAGCGGTATCCGCCGGTCAGGGTCGGGTCGACCAGGACTCCGCCCACCAGCATCACCTCGGCGTCGCCCTGGCGCAGCATCCCGGCGGCGACGTGGACGGCCACCAGCGAACTGGCGCAGGCCGCCTGGGTGGTGAAGGCGGGCCCCGTCAGCCCCAGGTGGTAGGCCGCCTTGGTGGCGAGGAAGTCCTTGTCGTGGTGCAGGGCCAACTGGAAGCCGTCGGGCAGGCGTTCGGGGTCGGCCTCGCGGAGCATGGACTGGAAGTAGGTGCTCTCACCGGCTCCGGCGACCAGGCCGACGCGCGCACCCGACGGGTCGGCGATCCCGGCGTGTGCCAGGGCCTCGACACAGCTCATCAGCAGGTGCCGCTGCTGGGGGTCCATCAGCCGGGCCTCCTGCCGGCCGATGCCGAAGTGGTCCGGGTCGAAGTCCAGGGGGCCGTCCAACTGGCTGCGCGCCCCGACCAGGCCGTCGGCGGCGTCGAAGTGCTCGATGCCGGTGCCGCCCGTGGTGACCATCCGCCAGAACGCGGCGAGATCGGACGCGCCCGGAAGCCGTACCGCCATGCCGACGACCGCGATCGGCTCGTCCAGGGCGATCGGGCCGACGGTGGGGGCCGGCGGCGCAGCGGCGGCGGCGGCGGAGGCCGCGGTGGCGGCGGTGGGGCCCGCGGTGGCGGTGCGTGGGGATCCGTCGTCCGCGGCCGTTGCCGACCGGTCCAGGAAGTCGGCCAGCGCCCGTACGGTGACGTGTTCGAACAGGTCGGCGACGGTGAAGCGCAGGCCCGCTTCGGTGGTGCAGCGCAGCTGGAAGCGCATCAGGCCCAGGCTGGAGGCTCCGGCGTCGAAGAAGGTCTGCCCCGGGTCGATCGCCAGGCCGGTGACCGCCTCGAACGCCTCGGTCAGCAGGGCCTCGCGCGCCGACAGGCCTGCGGCGCGGGCCGTCGGGCGGCGCAGTTCCCGCCCGGCGGAGCGCAGCGCGCCCCGGCGGTCCAGCTTGCCGCTGGGGGTCCTGGGCAGCTCCCCCATCACCCGGAAGCGGGCGATCCGGACGTGGCCGGGCAGCATCGGCGCCAGGTGCGCGGTGAGGTCCTCGACCGTGGGCGCCTCCCCACGGCATTGCAGGCAGGCCACCAGTTCCTCACCGTCGCGGACCACCACGGCGTTGACGACGTCCGGGTGCCGCAGCAGGGCCGCCTCGACCTGTCCGGGCTCCAGCCGATGTCCGCTCAGCTTGATCTGGTCGTCGTCCCGGCCCAGGAAGTGCAGCCGGCCCTGCCGGTCGAAGCGGGCCCGGTCGCCGCTGCGGTAGCACAGGCCGAGGCCGGGCAGCTCGACGAAGCGCGCGTCGTTGAGCGCCGGGTCTCCCAGGTAGCAGCGCGCCGCCATCGTGCCGCCGATCAGCAGGGTGCCGGCGCGGCCGGGGGGAACGGGCTCGTCGGCCTCGTCGACCACCGTGAGCACGGCGTTGGCCACCGGTCGGCCGATGGCGGGACGCTCCGGCCACAGGGCCGGATCACCGTCCAGGCACAGGCTGCTCACCACGTGCGTCTCGGTCGGGCCGTAGTGGTTGAACAGCCGGGCGCCCGGCAGGCCCGCGAACCAGCGGCGGATCGCCTCGGTGCACACCAGCTGCTCGCCGGCGGTGACCACCTCCCGCAGCCGCGAGGGGTAGCGGCCCAGGTGGACGCCGTGCTCGGCGAGGAGCTGGAGTGCCACGTAGGGCATGAAGACGCGCTCCGCACCGGCCGTCTCCAGCTGCTCCAGCAGCGCGGGGGCGTCCTGCCGCCAGCCGGGCCGGACCAGGTGCAGGCAGCCGCCGCCGCACAGCGTCCCGAAGACCTCCTGGAAGGACACGTCGAAGGAGAGCATGGAGAACTGCTGGGTGGCCGCCGGGGCCGCCAGTCCTCCCGACTCCGCCTGCCACTGCAGCAGGTTGCACAGGGTGCGGTCGGACACCTGCACGCCCTTGGGGACACCGGTGGAGCCCGAGGTGAACAGGGTGTAGAGCGGTCGGGCGCCGCGGTGCGCCGGGGCGGCGGGTGCGGTGGGCGCGGCGGCGGGCGCGGCCGCCGCGGTGGCGGGTGACAGCACCACCGGATGGCGAGCGACGCGGCCCGGGTCGACCGCGTCGAACTCCGGGTCACCGCCCGGGGGCAGCAGCACGCACAGCGGCTCCACCTGGTCCAGCACCTGGCGGCGCAGGGCCGGTGGATAGGACGGGTCGAGCGGCACGATGGTCACGTTGAGCCTGGCCAGCGCCAGCAGCGCCACCACGTGCTCGACCGACGGCCCCAGGTGCAGCGCGACGCAGCACGGACGGTCGTCCCCGTCCGGCAGCGGGTGGTCGGCCCGCAGCTCGGCGGCGAGCGCCGCCGCGTGGGCGTCGAGTTCGGCGTAGCTCACCGGTCGGCCGTCGGACATCAGGGCCGGTGCGTCGGGGGTGCGGGCGACCTGCCGGGCGAAGCCCTCGGCCACCGTCGTCCAGGCCGGCACCGTCGGGGCGCCGCGACCGGGTTGCGGCAGTCCGCGGCGGTAGGGTGCCGCGAGCTCGGCCGGGGTCGCCGTCCCGCCCTCGGCCAGCAGGTCGAGAGCCCGCCGGAACAGGCCCGCCATCGCCGCCACCTCGGCGGCGTCGAAGCGGTCGTCGGCATACTCCCACAGGCAGTCGAGACCGCCCTCGCGCTCGACCACGGACAGCGTCATCGGGCACTTGGCCTCGGCCGGGGCCCACCACAGCGGGCGGGCGGCGCAGCCGGGCAGGGCCAGCGCACCGAAGTCGGTGTTCTCCAGGACGAACAGGTAGTCGAACGGGGAGTCGCCCCGGGCCGGCTCCCGGTCGGCCAGGACGTCGGCCAGCGCCACGTCCTGGCGGTCCAGCACCCGGCGGGCTTCGGCGCCCTGGCGCAGCAGCTGGCCGCGCAGCTCCTCGCGGGGCGCGACGGCCTGCGGCAGCAGCACGGTGTTGGCGAACATGCCGACGCTGCCCTCGAACTCCTGGACCGGCCGGTTGGCCACCGGTGCGGCGATCCGCGGCCTGGCCGCGCCGGTCACCCCGTACAGGCTCCAGGCGAAGACGCCGAGCAGCAACTCGAAGCGGGTCATGCCCAGTTCGGCGCAGATCCGGTCCACGGCGGCGCGCCGCACGACGTCCAGCGAGGTGTGCAGCAGGCCGGCCCGGGAGAAGGGCGGGGCTCCGGCCCGGTCACCGGGCTCGTGGTCCACCGCCTCCTCCGACCGGGCGTAGTGGGCCCGCAGTTCGGCGCGCTGGGCCAGGTAGGTGGGGCCGGCGAACCAGTCGGCCTGCCAGGCGGCGTAGTCGAGCGGGGTGGGCACCGGGGCGGTGTCCGTCCGCCGCGAGGCCTCGGCGGCGCCGCCGAGGGCGTGCCGGTAGCCGGACGACAGGTCGTTCAGCAGGACGTTGAGCGACCAGCCGTCGACCGCGATGTGGTGCAGATGGAGCAGCAGCACCCCTCCCCCGTCCTGCGGCAGCCAGCGGGCGCGCAGCATCCGGGGGCGGGCCAGGTCGAACGGCACGGCGAAGAAACGTTCCGCCATGGCGCGCGCATCGTCCTCGCCGCCGATGCCGACCACCCCCGGGCCGGGTTCGGCCCGCAGGCCGGGTTCGGTCCAGGGGTCGTACGGGTCCCCGACCAGCTGGCGCAGGCCCTCGGGCGCGGCCTCGAAGGCGGTGCGCAGGGCCGCGTGGAGCCGCACCAGCTCCCGCAGCGAACCGCGCAACGCGTCGGTGTCGACCGGGCCGTCCAGGCGGAAGGCCAGTTCCACCGCGTAGGCCCGGGAGCGCGGCGCCCGCTGCTGCAGCAGCCACAGGCGCTGCTGCTCGCTGGTGGCGGACGCCGAACGTGCCCGGGTGGGGGCGGGCGGCACCGGGTACGGCGAGTCGGCGGCTCCGGCCTCCGCCACCGCCCGGGCGATCCCCGCCACGTCCCCGGTCAGCACACGGGCCTGGGGCAGTTCGCAGCCCCAGCGCCGGCGCACCTCGAAGCGCAGCCGCAGCGCCTTGAGCGAGTCGCCGCCGGAGGCGATCCAGCGGTCGTCCAGCCGCAGGTCCGGCACCCCGAGCACCTCGGCCGCCAGGGCCAGCACCTCACGCTGCCGCGCGGTGACGGCCGCGGCGCCCGGACGGTCGCCCTCCGGGCCGCGCCAGGGCCGGTCACTGCGGCGCAGCAGGGCGGCCCGGTCGACCTTGCCGTTGGCGTTCAGCGGGAGCGCGTCCACGAGGTGGATGTGATGGGGCCTCATGTAGCCCGGCAGCCCGGCCGCCAGATGGCGGTCGAACTCCTCGAACGGGACCTCCTCCCCGAGCACGACGAACGCCAGCAGCTCGTTCGGGCCGTCCTCCCCGAGCCTGCGGGTGCACACGTACGCCTGCCGCACCGCCGGATGCGCGACGATCTGCCGCTCCAGCTCGCCGGGCTCGATCCGGAAGCCGCGGACCTTCACCTGGCGGTCGGCGCGTCCGACGTACTCGACCAGGCCGTCGGCGTCGGCGCGCACCAGGTCGCCGGTGCGGTAGTGCGTCGTGCGGCCGTCGTCGTACCAGGGCAGCCGGACGAACCGGCGCTCCGTCTCCTCGGGCAGCTTGCGGTAGCCGGCCGCGAGACCGGCGCCGGACAGATGGAGTTCGGCCACCTCCCCGGGCGCCGCGACCCGGTCGCCGTCCGGGGCCACCAGCACGGCCCCGGTCCGCGGCAGCACCCGTCCGATCGGCACCAGGTCCCCGTCGAAGTCGCGCGGGATCGGGTGGCACAGCGCGAAGGTGGTGGCCTCGGTGGGGCCGTAGACGTTGTGCAGCCGGGTGGGGGCCGCCGCGTTGTGCCGGTACCAGCGGCGGATCAGCCGGGCGTTGAGCTGCTCGCCGCCGACCAGCAGCTGTCCGACCCCGGCGAAGCAGGACGGCTCCGTGTCCACCACCGCGTTGAACAGGGCCACCGTGACGAAGGCCGTGTCGATGCGTTCCCGCAGCAGGGCGGCGGCCAGCCGGTGCGGCGTCTGAACGGCCTCGTCACCGAGGACGACGCAGCAGCCGCCGGTCAGCAGCGGCACCCAGACCTCGAAGCTCAAGGCGTCGAACGCCGGATTGGACAGGCAGGAGTAGCGGGCTCCCTGCTCGATGCGGATGTACCCCGGGCTCGCCAGCCGCAGGATGCCGGCGTCCCGCACCTCGACTCCCTTGGGGCGGCCGGTCGTGCCCGAGGTGTAGAAGAGGAAGGAGACCGGCGCCCCGGTGAAGACCGCCTCCCGGTCGCCCGGTCCGGCCGCGAGCAGCGCCGCCGCCTCCAGCGGGCGCACCCGACCCGGCAGGTCGTCGGGTGCCGTCCCGCCGTGGACCACGGCCACGCTGGACGAGTCCGTCAGGATGTGGCGTCGGCGTTCCGCCGGGCTCTGCGCGTCCAGCGGGACGACCAGGGCGCCGAGCCGCAGGACGCCCAGCATGACGCAGACCAGCTGCCAGGAGCGCGGCAGGCAGACCGCCACCGCCTCACCGGGGCGGACGCCGGCACGGCGCAACCCGTGGGCCACCGCCGCGGCGGTGGCCTCCAGGCCCGTGTAGTCCAGCCGGACGTCGCCGTCGACCAGCGCGACGGCCCGGGGGGTGCGCAGGGCCTGCTCGTGCACCGCCAGGGCGAGGCCGGTGGCCGTGGGCGTGACGGGGGCTGCGCTCACGGCGCTCTCGGCGGGCATCAGGCCTCCCCGGCGGACGCGGCGGACGCGGCGGACGCGGCGGACGCGGCGGACGCGGCGGACGGTTGTCCGGGTACGGGTTCGGCCGGGGCGGGCGGGGGCACCGGATGGCGGTCCAGCTCGGCCGCGATCAGCTCGGCGATCCGGGGCACCGCCGCGCTCTCCAGCAGGTCCCAGTGGCCGCCGGCGACCGGCTCGACCAGAAGGCCGCCGCCGGCGCGCCGCTGCCAGAACGCGCGTACGGCACGCGCCAGTTGCTCCTCCTGTTCCCGGTTCGCGTTCCCGCCGGCCGATGCGTCCCCGGCGGCCTCGACCAGCACCAGCCGGGCCGATGAGGGCGGCGTCCGGTAGTCGCGGGCGGTCATCCGGTTGTGGTTGTAGATGCGGAAGTACCGGTCGACCTGCTCGTCCTCGATCCCCGGGTACATCCCGTTGAACCTGATGAGCTTGTCGCGGAATTCGGCCATCGGCACGGGCTCGATCGAGGCGAGCTGCTCCGTGTCCTCGGTTCCGTGGGTGTCGAGCAGCACCACGCTGAACCGGGTGTGCCCGGCCTGGGCCAGTCGGCGCCCCATCTCGTGGGCGACCAGGCCGCCGTAGGAGAGACCGCACAGCACCAGCGCCTCGTCCGGACGGGGGTCGACCAGCGCCAGGTACTGCTCCGCCATGGCCTCGACCGTGGGCAGTGGCGTCTCCCCGGGGTTGATCCCGGGCGACTGCACCCCGAGGACGCCGACCCGGTCGGGCAGCGCCGCGGCCAGCGGCAGGTAGCAGAAGGCGGTACCGCCGGCCGGATGGACGCAGACCACCCGCTGTCGTCCGTCCCCCCGGCGGAACTCGACCAGGTTGCCGTCCGGTGCGCCCGACGCCCCCGCCCGGAGCCGTTCGGCCAGGGCCTCGATGGTCGGGTTCTGCACGAGGTCGCGGATCGGCAGGGTCTCGCCGAACTCCTCACGGACGGCCAGGGCCACCTTGATGGCGGATATCGACGTGCCGCCCAGATCGAAGAAGTTGTCGGATATCCCGATGCCGGGGTGGAGCAGCACCCGCCGCCAGATGCTGTGCAGCGTCATCTCCACGTGGTCCCGCGGGCTCGCCGTGTTGACCCGGGCACCGGTCGCGGAGCGGGCCGCGTCCAGCAGCGCGGCGCGGTCCGGCTTGCCGCTGCGGTTGAGCGGCAGCCGCGGCAGTTCCACGAAGAGCGCGGGGATCATGTAGTCCGGCAGCCGCCGCGCCAGGGCGGCACGCCACTCGTGCGGTCGGCGCGGCTCCGCGTCGCCCCGGCCCAGGCCCGCCACCAGGCGCAGCTCGCCCGCGGCGTCGCGATCGGCCAGCACCACCGCCTCCCGCACGCCGGGGAGGGCCAGCAGCGCGGCCTCGATCTCCCCCGGCTCGATCCGGAAGCCGCGCAGTTTGACCTGGTCGTCGCCGCGACCGAGGTACTGGGCGTTGCCGTCCGGAAGCCAGCGGGCGAGGTCCCCGGTGCGGTACAGGCGTTCACCGGGCGCGAAGGGGTCGTCGACGAAGCGCTCGGCGGTCAGGTCCGGACGGTGCAGGTAGCCCCGGGCCAGGCTCGCCCCACCGAGGAAGACCTCGCCGGTCACCCCGGTCGGCACCGGCCGGAGCCGCCGGTCGAGCAGGTAGAGGCGGGTGTTGTCGAGGGGGCGGCCGATCGGGCACGGCCGGTCCAGCGGCCGCGGGTCGGTGTAGGCGGTGCTGTACAGGGTGGCCTCGGTGGGCCCGTAGCCGTAGCAGACGCGCAGGCCGGGCAGCGCCTGCTGGATGCGGTGCAGCGCCTTCTCCGGGAGGGACTCCACCCCGGTCAGCAGCTGACGGAGCACCAGCCCGTCCAGGCGCGCCTCGGGGTCCTCGTCGATCCACGTGACGTAGGACGGCGGCAGGAAGGCCTGCACGACGCGGTGCTCGCGCATCCAGCCCAGCAGTTCCTCCGGGTCGCCGCGCAGCTCGTCGGGGACCAGGTGCAGCACGGCGCCGGTGGTGAGCGGCATCAGCAACTCGTGCACCGAGGCGTCGAATCCGATGCTCGACCAGGCGGAGGCCGCCTCGCCGGGGGTGGCCCCGAAGCGCGCCAGCCAGGTGTCGAAGAGGTTGAGGACGCTGCCGTGGGTCACCGCCACGCCCTTGGGGCGGCCGGTGGAACCGGAGGTGTGGATGACATAGGCGAGCTGCGACGGCCCGACGGTGATCCCCGGTGCGTCGTCGCGCTCCGCCTCGGCCTCGACCGCCCGCACCGGCTGCCAGCCCCCGGGCGGCACGTCGGCGTCGCTGAGCACCAGGGCCGGCGCCGCGTCCTCGACCATCGCGGCCAGCCGCTCGACCGGCTGCCCCGGGTCCAGCGGCAGGTAGGCGGCGCCGGCCTTGAGGATGCCGAGGACGCCCACCACCAGCTCGGTCGAGCGCCCGGCGTGCAGGCCGACCACCTGGTCCGGGCCGACGCCGCGGGCGATCAGCGCGTGCGCCAGCCGGTTGGCGCGGCGGTCGAGCGCGGCGTAGTCGAGCCGCTCCCCTGCCCGGACCAGGGCCGGATCGGTGGGGCGGGTTCGGACCTGGGCCTGGAAGCGCTCGACCAACCCGGCCGGGGCGGCAGCGGCGGGCGTCACCGACCCGTCGGCGCGGTCGTCCCGGTCGTCCCGGTCGTCCCGGTCGTTCTGGCAGGTGCCGTCGTCCCGGTGGGCCCGGTCGGCGCCGCTCCACTCCGACAGCACCCGGCGGCGCTCCTCCTCGTCCATGAGTTCCAGCTCGTCCACGCCCAGGTCGGGCCGGTCGACCAGCTGGGCCAGTACCCGGAGCAGATAGCCCGCGTAGCGCTCGGCCGTCGGGTGGTCGAACAGCGCGACGGCGTAGTCCAGATGGCCGACCACCCGGCCGTCGTCCTCCTCCGCCAGCGACAGGGCCAGGTCGAACTTGGCCCCGGCGTACGGGATGCCGAGCGGCTCGACCTCGATCCCGGGCAGGTCCAGCAGGCCCTTCCGGGAGGGCTGCCAGGCGACCATGGTCTGGAACAGCGGGGTGTGGGCGGTGCTGCGCGGCGGGTTGATCAGCTCCACCACCTGCTCGAACGGCAGGTCCTGGTGCTTCAGGGCGGCCCGCAGCGCGCCGCGCACCTGCTTCAGCACGGCCGACCCGGTCGGCGAGTCCGCCAGGTCGACCCGCACGGCCAGGGAGTTGACGAAGAATCCGATCAGGTCGGAGAAGGTGCCGCGGCGGCGGTTCGCCGTCGGGACGCCGACGACGATGTCGGTCTGCCCGGTCAGCCGCGACAGCACCACGGACCAGCCGGCCAGCACGGCCGTGAACAGGGTCCCACCCTGCCGGCGCGCGAGCGACGTGAGGGCGGTGCCGAGTTCCCCGTCGATGGAGAGCGGCACCCGGCCGCCGCGGTGGTCCTGCTCCGGCGGGCGGGGGCGGTCGGTGGGCAGTTCGAGCAGGGCCGGGGCGCCGGCGAGGGCTTCCCTCCAGTGGGCGCACTGCACCGCCGGTTCGTCCCCGCACGCCCACTCCCGCTGCCAACGGGTGTAGTCGGCGTACTGCAGGGGCAGCGGCGTCAGCGGGGAGTGCGCGCCGTCACGGAAGGCCGTGTACAGCGTTCCGAGTTCGCGCAGCATCACGGTCATGGACCAGCCGTCGAAGACCGCGTGGTGCAGGGTCAGCAGCAGCACGTGGTGCTGCTCGGCCAGGACGATCAGACGGCCGCGCGCCAGCGGGCCGCGGCTCAGGTCGAAGGGCGTGTCGGACTCCGCGCGCTGCAGGGCGGTGACGCGCGCCCCGGCGTCCGGGAGCCCGGTCAGGTCGTCCACCGCGAGGGTGTAGCCGGAGTCGGGCGGACCGATCAGCTGGTGGAGGCCGTCTCCGCCGGCGACCAGCCGGGTGCGCAGGACCTCGTGCCGGGAGACCAGTTCGTCGAGCGCACGGGCGAGCACCGCCCGGTCGAGGGTTCCGCGCAGGGTGAAGGCCAGGGTCTCGTTGTACGCGGCGTTGGCGCCGTCCAGCTGGGACAGCGCCCAGAGCCGTTGCTGTCCCGGCGCGGGCTCCGGGAGCCGGACCCCGGCCGCCGCCGGGGTGTCGGCCCCGCGCGCGGGACGCGTGTCCGCCTGGTCGGTGGTGGTGCCGTGGGGCTCGTACGTCTCCGACAAGGCCAGACCTTTCCTGGGGGAGGGTCGTTGCAGGGATCGACGGCGCGGTGGCGGTGCGTGGGGGGGAGCGGCCGTTGACCCCGGTGGTACGGATCGGATCGCCTGGGCCGAGGCCCCCGATCGGATCGCTCGGGTCGCTTCGAACGCGCGCGGAACCCCGGGGTGACGGACGGTCGGCATCCGTTGGAGCTCGGGCGGTCCAGGGCGGCCCACAAGGGTGCCCGTGAAGCCGGCGATGACGACGTGCAGTGGATCAACGCCTCTGGATGCATAGTTAAGATGACTAATTCGGCCGGGGCAAGAGCCTGGATCTTCTTCCCCTGCCCGTCCGCGCGCCCGCCGTCACCGGAGCACACCGGTCCGTCACCGGAGCACGCCGCCCGTCCATCGCGTTGCCCGCACGAGCCGCGATCAAGGATGATGCTCCGCCGTGACGTATCTCGTCCTCGGCCTGCTGGGCATGCTCGCCTTCGCCGCCGTCCTCAGGTTCCGCAGGAACAGGGCCCGGAACTGGGCCCGGACCGAGTTCGACGCGCCCACGTACGGCATGGCCCCCCGCGACCGGCTCGACCCGGGCCGCGCCGGTCCGCCACCGCCCCCGCACCTGCGCCAGGAGTCCCTGGCGATGGCCGAGGCGGCCTGGGCCGGGGACTGGAGGCCGGCCGCCGCGTACGTCGAGGCCGCCGGGCAGGACTGGGACGAGCGCTGGTACCGGCTCGACCTGGCACCGCGGCCCCGGCCGTGCGCGGCTCACCACCCGCACCGCCTGCAACTCCGACCGCCTCGCTCCCCCGCCACGAAGCCCGGGCGCCTACCAGGTCCCGGCGAACGGATGTGGCGACTTCTTCGGTTCACCATCCCGGGCGGGGAATTCATGAAAGGAAAGTTCCCTGGTCACAAGGGGTGCGAGACGGCCCGGCCGGTGGGGTGCGCACGTCATTTCAATGACGTGTTCCCGATTGAGCCGAGGGCAGGACGAGGAATTCGCCCCTCGCTCACGTGAATCGCGCAAGTCCCTTCCGTTCCCGGATTGAATCTGACAGCATCGTCCGCTATCCGGTGACCGAAGGCCGGTGATCACTGCGCCGGTGCGCCCCCAGGGTGCCCGTCCGCAGCCGACGTCCCCGGACCGGATCGACGAGTGGGACGGAATGCGGCCGGGGCGGCGCAACCGGGGAGGAACGTGATGCTCGGCTCCGTCGTGCGCAGGCTGCGCCACGTGGAGGAGAAGTGACCGCCCAGGCCGGCACCCGCGTGCCCACCCGCGACTCCGCCCAGCGCCCACCGCGCTGGGTCCGCACCAGGCTGCGGGCGAACCCGCTGTCCGCGCTGCTCATGGCGGCCCTCGCGTTCGTCACCGTCTTCCTGGCGGCGGCCTTCCCCCGCCTCGCGGACCGGGGCGCGGACACGGCACTCCAGGACTTCGTCAGCGGGAAGGGCCCCAACCAGACCAGCCTGCAGACCACTTCCAGGACCAGGGACGACGACAACGCCCTCGAACTCGACCGGGTGCAGCGGCAGCTGATCGAACAGCTGGGCCGGCGGCTGACGCCGGCCCAGCCGGGGCAGGCCTACGGTGCCCGCGCCCTGGGCGACCACTCCATGGCCAATCCGGGGTACGCCCACCTCTCGGACAAGGAGCCCTACCCGGCCCTCAGCCTGCTCCACCTGCACGACCTGGCCGCCCGGGCCACCCTCACCGACGGCACCTGGCCGACCCCCGGCGCCGTCGGCGGTCCGCTGCCGATCGTGGTCAGCGAGAAGGCCGCCGAGACCATCCGCATCAAGCTCGGTGACGTCATCGACAACGGCGTCGAGAGCTCCGGCGCCAGGCGGACCACCGTGGTGGTCGGCCTCTACCGGGTCAACGACCCCCAGGACCCCTTCTGGGACGACCTCGGCTGCCCGGCCCGCGCCTGCCTGAACACCAAGGCCGACCACGAGCACTGGACGACCAGCGGGTTCGTCGACGGCGGCAGCCTGCCCGCGCTGGTCCGCTGGGGTTCGACCGCCGAGAACTTCTGGCGGCTGCCCGTCGACCCCGCCTCGCTGCACGCCGACCGGATCGACCGCACCCGCGACGTCATCAGATCCTTCCTGACCGGGCGCGACGCCACCGCCCTCCTCGACGCGACCGGACGCACCGACCTGCAGACCGTCTCCGGCCTGCCCGACGTCCTCACCCGGGCGGACGAGCGCTACCGGGCCTCGCTGCCGCTCAGCGCGATCGGCCCGGCCGGCGTCGCGGGCGTCGCCACCGTGGTGCTGTTCCTGGCCGCCGCGCTCACCACCGACCGGCGCGCCGCCGAGATCCGGCTGCTCCGGGCTCGCGGCGGTTCCCTCGCCGGGGTGCTGCGACGGCTGATCGGCGAGGGTGCGGTCACCGTCCTGCCCGCCGCCGTGCTCGCCACGGCCCTCGCCCTGGTGCTGCTGCCCACCCCCCGGTGGGACCGCGCGGTGTCGGCCGCCCTGGTCGCGGCCCTGATCGCGCTGCTGGCCTTTCCGGTTCGCGCGGCCCTGCTGTGGTCCCGTCGACGGCCGGCCGGCGGCCGCCGCCGACTGGTCGGCGAACTCGCCGTCCTGGCGGTCACCGCCGCGGCCGTGGCGGAGGTCCGGCGCCGGGGTGTCGGCCACCCCGGGGCCGGGGTGGACCCGCTGCTGGTCGCCGCGCCGCTCCTGCTCGCCGTCACCGGCGGACTGCTGCTGGCCAGGATCGAGCCGGTGGTGGTCGGCCGGCTGGCCACCCTCGCCGGCCGGGGCCGCGGCCCGATCGGCTTCCTCGGCCTCGCCCGGGCCGCCCGCGACGGCTCGGGCCGCCGCAAGCCCTCCGTGCTGCCGCTGCTCGCCCTGCTGATCGCCGTCACCACGACCGGCTTCGGCGCCACCGTGCTCGACACCGTCGACCACGTGCGGACCCGCGCCGCGCGCATCGCCACGGGCGGGGACATCGGCGTCGCCCTCCCGGACTACGCCACCCTGACCGAGCCGTTCACCGAGGCCGCCGCCGCCCTGCCGGGCGTCCGGGCCTCGACCGCGGCCTGGATCGAGCCCAGAGCCCGCTTCTTCGCCACCGACCGGGACTACACCGAGGCCGACCTGGTGGTGGTGGCCGACCCGGCGGCGTACGCCGAGATCGCCCGGGCCCTCGGGGTCGGCGGGTTCGATCCGGCGAGGCTGGCCGGGACGTCCGGCGGCGGCCGGGACACCCCGGTGCCCGCCCTGGTCAGCCGCGACCTGGCCGAACGCCTGGCCGCAGGGCCGTCCCGGGTGCGCACGCCCAACGGCAACGACCTGCACCTCGCCGTCGCCGGGACCGTCGGCGCCACCCCCGCACTGCCGGACCCGGGCAAGCCGTTCGTCGTCGTCCCCGCCGGCCCCACCTGGGAACGACTGCCGGACACCAGGCGGGTCAACACGTGGTTCGCCGTCGGCGACGTCGACCCCGACCGGGTCAGGACGGTCCTGCGGGACAACAGCGGGGACCGGCCGGTCGGTCTGGCCAAGCTGATCGCGGACGACGCCACCGCCGTCGGCAAGGACACCCACGGCCTGCCCTCGGGATACACCGTGCACAGCAGCCGGGAGACCGCCGCCGCGCTCGGCGACGACCCGCTGCAGCACGCCGCCGGGCGGCTGTTCCGGTACGCGGCCGCCGCCGGAGCCGGATTCGCCCTGCTCGCCGTCCTGCTGACGCTCTTCCGGGCCGCACCCGACCGCACCGCCGTGCTCGCCCGGCTGCGCACCATGGGCATGCGGCCGCGGCAGGGGCTGGCACTGATCATGACCGAGGCGCTGCCGCAGACCCTGGCCGCGGCCGTCGGCGGCGGCCTGGTCGCACTGGCGGCGGTCGCCCTGCTGGGCGGGGCCTTCGACATCTCGACGCTGGTCGGCGCCACGGTCGGGGACGTCGTCGTCCCCGTGCTGATGCCGGTGCTGCTGCCCACCGCGGGCCTGGCCCTGCTGGTCGGGCTCGGGGTGGTGGTGGAGACGCTGGTCGCCGGCCGGCGCCGGATCGCCACCGAACTGCGGGCGGGTGAGCAGTCGTGACACCGGGAGCAGCCGGGACCCCCGGTCGGTGTCCCGGTCCCCCCGGTCCCCCCGGTCCCCGGGGGGCCGGGAGCCGGGCCGCCGGACGCGGGGGTGCCGCGGTCAGTACTCGTTCTTGACGACGAAGAACGAGCCGCGGATGACACCGGCGAGCTTCGACTTCTGCCGGGCGAACTTGAAACGGGAGGCGAGCTCCTCCGGGATCTCCATCCCCTCGGAGAGCTTGAACCCGACCGCCCGCTTCTTGGCGTCGTCGACGGTGTACATCACGTTGATCGACAGCCCGCTCTCGTAGAAGACATAGGCCATGCGGATGTTCTCGACCTGAAAGGCCGTGGCCTCCAGCGGGCGGGAGGCGATGACGATGTCCCGTTCCTCCTTGAGGATCCGGTGCACCCAGTCGACGGCCTCCTGGGCGTCGCCGGCCGGCTCCACCGTGAAGACGTGGTCGTACTTGTTCCTGAAATAGCGGGCCTCGTTCGCCCGCAGACCGGCCAGCGCCTCCGCGACGGGTGAAGACTCCAGACCGACGGTCGAGACGGTGTCGAAATCCACGGTGTAGGTCATGGCGGGTTCTTCCTCGTCGGCGTCGGTGGACGGCGGACGCCCCGGCACCCGCGCCGGAACGAGTGCCTGCCTCGTCCCGCGTCCCACGTCCCGCTCCGAGCGCTGGTCGCCGTGGACCGGGATGCCGTCGGCTCCCGCCAGTATGCGGGCCGGGTGGGGCTGGTTCCAGGTCCTGAAGGTGGTGTCGCGCCCGGTGAAGCCGTTCTCCGATCTGCCGGGACGGTGCGGCCGAGGTGCCGGAGGCCGCAGCGGACGTCCGTCGCACCGTTGCTCGACGCCGCCCTGGTTCCCGTCACCGTCACGGGTCACCAGGTGACAGGCAACGCGTCGAGACCGTAGACCTCGTTGTTGACGCGGTAGGGCACGTCCTCGGCGGGACACGCGAGCGCGAGACCGGGCAGTCGCCGCAGGAGCGCGGGCACCGCGATCCGCAGTTCGGCGCGGGCCAGCGGCGCGCCGAGGCAGTGGTGCGGGCCGTGCCCGAAGGCCAGGTGCGACACGGGTGTGCGTGCGATGTCGAAGCGGTCCATCCCGGCGCCGAGCGCCGGGTCGCGGTTGGCCACCGGCAGTTGACAGACGACCTGGTCACCGGCCTTGATCGGCACGCCGCCGATCGCGGTGTCGCACCGCGCGGTCCGGGCCAGCGCGGTGCTGGACACGGACAGGTACCGCAGCAGTTCCTCGACGGCGGTGTCGATCACCGGATCGGCCTCAGGAGCGTCGCGCAACCGGTCGGCCTGCTCCGGGTGCGACAGCAGGGCGAGCACGCCCAGGCCGATCGTGTTGGACACCGTGACGTGGCCGGCGAGCAGCAGCAACTCGCAGACGCCGACCAGTTCGGAGTCCGACACCGCGCCGCCGTGGTCCCGGACGAGCGTGCCGATCATCCCGTCGTCCGGGCTGCGCCGCTTCTCCGCCACCAGGGAGGCCATGTACGCGTGCGATTCCCGGCCGGCCACGAGCCGTTCCTCGATGGGGAGCCCGAGATCCAGCGTGGTACGGGACCAGCGGTGGAACCGCCCCTGGTCGGGGTCGGGAACGCCGAGCATCGCGCAGATCACCCCGAGCGGCAGCGGCAGGGCGAAGTCGGCCATCAGGTCCGCCGTGGGACCCCGCGATTCCATGGCGTCGATCAGCTCGCCGACCAGGGTGCGGATCATCGGCTCCAGTGAGCGGATCCGCTTCCCGGTGAACTCCGGCGTCAGGACGTGGCGCAGCCGCGTGTGCTCCGGCGGGTCCATGTTGAGGAGCTCGTTCGGCAGGACCGGAGCGCGTTGCGGGTCGTACATCGCGAACGTCTCCTGGTCGGCCAGCACGCGCCGCACGTCGGCGTGCCGGGTGACGAGCCAGTACTCACCGACCCGGTGCAGCCAGAAGTCCTGGACGCGCCGAACCCGGTCCCCGCGCTGGGCCTCACCCAGTGCCGGGCCCGGGCCGAGCCCGTCGCGACGGTAGAAGATCGAGATCGGCGGCACTTCCTGCTGCTCACTCATGGAACCTCCCGTGATCGCCCGATACCCACGTGCCGATACCCACGTGCCGATACCGCCTTCCCGATACCCCGGTGCTCGTGCCGCTGCGCGCTTCGGCCTCGGTCCTGTGCGGCGCGCGGGGGCGCGGAGACTTCGAACCCACCCCCTCCCCCGAGCCGGAGCCGCCCCCTGCCCCTGTTCCCTCCCCGGCCGTTCCGCGGGGTGCGTCTTTTTCCGGGAACCCCTTGACAGGTATAGACCATTCCGCTTGAGTCTGGGTCAGCCCCGCACCGGCCCGCACCCCGGTCGGCCCGTCCCCCACGACGTGCCCCCACCCGCGGGGCCCGGCTCCCCTGCCCCGACGTCCCTACCTCCACGACCGTGCGGCCCCACACCGCACAAGGGGTGATCAAGTGTCCACGAAACGCCTGCTCGCACTGCTCTCCGCCGTCGCCACGGCACTGGCGGTGGTCCTGCTGCTGCCCGCGGCCAACGCCAGCGCCGCCGTCTGCGCCACGCCCTGGAACTCCTCGGCCGTCTACACCGGCGGCGCCGCCGTCTCCTACAACGGCCACAACTGGCTCGCCAAGTGGTGGACCCAGAACGAACCGCCCAGCACCGGAGGCTCCGGCGTCTGGTCCGACCAGGGCGGCTGCGGCACCGGCCCGACGACGACCCCGACCGCCACGCCCACATCCACGTCCACCGGCACGCCGAACCCGAGCGGCTTCCCGGTCAGCCAGGCCCAGTTCGACCAGATGTTCCCGAACCGGAACCCCTTCTACACCTACCAGGGCCTGATCGACGCCCTCGCCGCCTACCCCGCCTTCGCGGCCACCGGCAGCGACACCGTCCGCAAGCAGGAGGCCGCGGCCTTCCTCGCCAACGTCAACCACGAGACCGGCGCGCTGGTCTACGTGGTCGAGCAGAACACCGCCAACTACCCCCACTACTGCGACACTTCACAGCCGTACGGCTGCCCGGCCGGGCAGGCCGCGTACTACGGGCGCGGCCCGATCCAGCTGAGCTGGAACTTCAACTACAAGGCGGCCGGCGACGCCCTCGGCATCGACCTGCTGCGCAACCCCAACCTGGTGCAGACCGACCCGGCCGTCGCCTGGAAGACCGCGCTCTGGTACTGGAACACCCAGAACGGGCCGGGCACCATGACCCCCCACAACGCGATCGTCAACGGCTACGGCTTCGGCGAGACCATCCGCAGCATCAACGGCTCACTGGAGTGCAACGGCGGCAACCCCGCACAGGTGCAGAGCCGGATCAACGCCTACCAGCGCTTCACCCAACTGCTCGGCACCGTACCGGGCAACAACCTGAGCTGCTGAACACCCACGGCCCGCCCGTCGACTGATCACCTGCCCGGTCCGCGAAGCCAGCGGATCGGGCAGGCCGGGGCCGCCCTCGTTGCCGGTGATCAGGCGGCCGCCGACCCGGCCTTCAGGCCATCGCCATGCTGGGCGGCGCCGCAGCTGGTTGGCTCGGGGTGCGCCAGGGGCTTTTCGTGTGTGCCGCCGCCGGCTGTTTCGCCTTCGTTCCGATTCTCCTTTCGCCGATGCGCACCATGCGGAAGTTCCCGTCGTCGCCCGACGGTGACGATGAGGCTCATGAAGGCGTTGCCGAGGCCGCCGCCAAGCGCTGAGCACCTCATTCCTGAGTGTCATTGGTGGACGTCCCCGCCCTCGACGCCGCCTTCATCGGGGTCCGCGGTCGCTCCTCACGCGCGGGACGGCCCCGGCCTCGATAGCCTGGAGGCGAGCCCGTGCACCCGTCCTCGTCCGAGGGGTTGATCGGTCATTCTCCACGCACTCGTCGGCCGGCTGGGGATCGTCGCACGGGCGTTCCCCGCCGTGTGCCGTCGGGTCGGGGTCGTCCGGGCCGTCCGGCTGGGTGCTGGTGAGCTGCTCTTCGACCTGCGCCACGGCACCGAGACCGGAATCGACGTGGCGGCCCGGCACGAGGGGGCGAGCCCCTGGCTGTTCGCCGAGCTGGTGCGGGTGCTGCCCGCGGACGGTCGGCGGGTGCTGCTCGACCTCGGCTCGGGCAAGGGCCGGGCGTTGCTGCTCGCCGCGCGGCACGGCTTCCGGGAGGCGGTCGGGGTGGAGCTGTCCCCGGAGCTCTGCGCCGTGGCCCGGGCGAACCTGCGTGGACGCCGGGCCGGGGCCGGCAGTTGTCGGACCGAGGTGCACTGCGCGGACGCGGCCGGGTTCGAGGTGCCGGACCGGGTCGACACCGTCTTCCTCTTCGACCCGTTCCCCGAGGAGACGCTGCGGGCCGTCGTCGGACGGCTGACCGCCTCGCTGGAGCGGGCCCCCAGGGAGGTCCACGTCCTGTACCAGCATCCGAGGCTCGCCCGGGTGCTGACGGAGGCGGGGTTCGCCCCGGTCTACCGGATCGGCTCCGAGGGGATGGTGCTGCGCCGCGACGGCCGGGCCGACGGGGCGGCGGCTCCGGCTTCCGGCGCCGCGTACAGGCGGGACAGGAAGTCGTAGAGCAGCAGTTCCTGTGCCCGGGCGGCGGAGCGCAGCACCCGGTTGGCGTGCAGGTGGACGTAGTTGCCCGCCAGGGCGGCGATCGGGGTGCCGATCTGCCCGGTCCGCACCCCCTCGCGCAGCTCCGCCGCGAGGGACCGGACGGCCGCGGACGTGTCGTCCGCCGTGCCCGGGTCCGTGCCCATGCCCGGGCACGGACCCGGGTCCGCCAACAGTCGTTCCAGGGCGGCGCGTTCGCGGCGGTAACGGCCGCCGATCCCGCGTCGCGCGGCCTGGTCCACCCGGAACTCGGCGCGGAAGCGGTCGCGGGCGGCGCTCACCAGGGCGCGCTTCTCGGCCCGCGGCAGGCCGAGGTCGGTCAGCAGCCGGTCGATGCCGACCAGCGCGGCCCGCCAGCGGGAGTCCGCGCCGCCTTCCGCACCGCGCTCGATGCTGCCCTCCGTATCGCCCTCCGTACCGCCCTCCGCACCGAGCGACTCGACGGTGCGCAGCGCGGCCTCACTGTCCTGCCGGAACAGGAGTTCCGAGAGCCGGATGCCGAGCGGCCCGCCGTAGCGCTCGATCTCCCGCTCGTAGGTGTCGAGTTGGACGCGCCGGACGACACCGTCCGCGAGCAGCGGCTGCGCCGCGTCGTACAGGGCCGGCAGGACGTCGGCGGCCAGGCGCCGCCGATCGCCGTGCAGCCGCACCCTGAGGTGCCAGTCCGGGTCGGCGTAGCGGACGTAGAACCAGCTGTCCGCCGCGCCCTCGGCGAGGGCGCGGTGGACGAGCGGCCGGACGACCCGGCGCAGGGCTTCGTCGGCGCCGGCCGAGCCGGTGTAGAGCTTGGCGTAGAGCCACTCGGACCCGGGCGGGAAGCTCCGTACGCACTGTCGCGCGTCGGCGGCACGCGGTGGCCCGGGGTCGGCCCCGCGCGCGGGCGGGTGCGCCCGCCGATACGCGGGCGGGTGCGCGCCGGTACGGACGAAGGGGACCACCATCTCGTGGGTGAACCGCCCCTCGGGGCCGCGGGCGAGCACGTCCTCGTCGCCGAGGAACAGCTCCGCCACGGTGGCCGTGGAGCGGCCGGCCAGCAGCCGGGCCGCCATGTCGAGGAAGACGGTGTTCTCCAGGTCGACGGGCAGCAGCCGGTCGCCCTCCGCCACGGCGACCCACCGCGGCAGGCCCAGCTCCCGGCGCAACTCCTGTACGGCGACGAACCGTTCGCCCGGGGACGGCGCCGTGAAGCGCAACAGCTGGCGCTCGGTCAGGTTCCAGCGCGCCCGGGCGAGCACCAGGCGCCCGGAGACGATCCGCGGCAGGTACGGCGCGGCGGCGAGCGGCCCGAGGACGGCGTCCAGCCCGTGCGCCTGCTGCGGGGCCTGCAGCGCGCACAGGAAGCGGTACAGGCCGAGGTTCGCGGGGGCGGCGAAGTGGTGCGCGGACGTCAGGCGCGGGACGACCTCGGCCCCCAGCCGGGTGGAGCGCAGCGCCAGGCGGTCGCCGTCGGGGGCGAGGGTCAGGTCGGTCAGCGGGATCTGCTGGTCGGGCGGCGCCCCGGAGCGGCCGAGGCAGGGGATCTCGTGGCCGCGCAGCAGCGGCCGCCACAGGACGTTGCCGATCCGCTCGCCGGGCAGGTGGGCGATCTCCGCGAACACCGCGTCCGGCCTGAGCGCCTCCTCGGCGCGCAGATGGGCCCGGACGCACCGGGTGAGGTCGTCGCCGTCGTGGCAGAACCGGCCCAGCAGGTACGCCCCGGAGGGTCCGCCCAGGGCGGATATGTGCACCCGGTAGCGCCCCCGCGCCACCGCCTGCGGGCTCTCGGCGAGGATGCTCGCCACGACACCGAAGGAGTCGGGCAGCGGCGGCCGGTCGATGGAGCTCTCGTCGGCGGCTGTGAGCGCGTCGAGCCGTTCCGGGCCGAGGACGAGTTCCCGGGCGCCGGTGCGTACCGCCTCGCCCAGCCAGGTCAGCAGCAGCCGGTGGCGCCCGTCCCAGCGCTGCTCGCCGTCCACCGGCCGACCGGAAGCGTCCTGGCCGGCGAGGCCGGCGCGGTCGAGGCCGTCCGGGTCGAGGCCGGCAAGGCCCAGGCCGGCGAGGTCCAGGCCGGCGAGCAGCGGTTCGGCGGCGGCCATCGGGGCGGCCCGGACGGGGAACCCGAGGCCGGACTCCGGGTCCAGCGCCTCGCACAGCGGTACCTCGCGGGCGCCGTAGCGGGTCCGGTAGGCCGCGGTGAACCGCGCGAGCTGCGGGTCCGGGCGGGTGCCGCCCAAGCGGTGGACGAGCCGGGCGCCCCGGAGCACCTCGGCGGCCACCGCACGCCCCAGCACGGCCCGCGCGGCCGGCTTCACCAGGTCGATCCGGAACAGCCCGGCCGGCCCGGACGGGTCCGCCGCCACCGGTGGGCAGGTGAGCAGCGCCGCCGCGCGGGCGTAGTGGCCGGACGCCTCGCCCGGCGGCCGCCGGTCCGCCATGGCGAGCTGCCGCCGCGCGGCGTCCAACGCGGCCGTGACGGGGCCGAGCCCGGCCCGTTCGGCGAACGGCCGGACCTGGGCGAGCAGGTCCGCCAGCGGCTCGGGCCCGCTCACGGGCGGTGCGAGCTCGGGGACGAGGATCTGGTGCTCGATCAACTCCTCGACGGCCCGGCGGGCTTCCCCGGGCTCCACGTCCGGTTCGGCGGCGAGTACGGCGGCGACGAGTTCGTCCGGGCGGGCGCCGGATCCCGCCCGGTCGACGGCGGCGAGGAGCCACGGCGCCGGCTCGACCTCGACCAGCCGGTGGGTCGGGCCCGCGTCCGTCCGGAGCACCTCGACGTACCGGAGCCGCCCGGCGCTCCGGTACAGGCTGGAGTTGGGCCGGTGGACCAGGTGCCGTCGTACCTCCGGCCGCCGCCGCAGGTCGGCGGTCAGCGCGCCGAGGTAGCCGAAGTCCAGGCCGGTGCGGCGCCGGTAGGAGGAGGACGGTCCGAGTTCGAGGGCGGTCGGGCCGTCTTCCGCGGGGTCGACCGAGCCGACCGAGCAGCCGGCGAAGAGTCCGAACGGGGTCGGCCTGGCGGACATCCGGGCGAGGTAGCGCAGCAGGCTGTGCTCGGCGTTCCGGCCGCGCCGGCTGTCGGGTGAGTGCTCCCAGGTGTCCAGGCCCGTCGTGAGCGAGGAGGAGGCGACGGACAGCGCCTCCCGGACGTCGGCACGGCCGTACAGCGCCCGCAGCCGTGCGCGCACCCGCAGCCGGTCGCGCCGGACGGCGGCGCCGACCAGGTCCGGGTGCCCGCCGCACCGCGCGGCGGCGAGTCCCTCGCCCAGGCCCAGCAGGGCCTCCAGGGGCAGCAGCGGGGTGCGGAGCACGAAGAACTCCGCGGCCTCCCAGGCCGGTTCGCCCTGCACGGGCCCACCCCGAACGGGCTCATCCTGCACGGGCCGGCCGGGGCCGGCCGCGTCGGACCCCACCGCCGGTCAGCTCCGGTCGCGCAGCCGGGCCCACCCGCGCCGCAGCAGGAACGGCCACAGCGGCGGGGCCGACAGCCCCTGGGCGAGCGGGCGCGGCCAGAAGAAGTTGACGTTCAGCGCCCAGGCCGAGACCACCGTCACCTGGTGGTACCAGCCCACCGGGATGTAGAGCGACTCACCTGCGTCCAGGGTGCACTGCCACCCGGTTGCGCCGCGGGCCCGCGGGAACCGTTCGTAGTCGGGGAGGTTGGGGTCGAAGCGGCAGTGCGTGATCTGCGGGATGCGGTAGACGCGCCGGGCCTGCGAGGGCGGATAGAGGACGAAATGCTTGCGTCCGACGACCTGGACGTTGCAGTTCGGCGTCACGTCGCAGTGCAGTCCGGAGGAGGTCCCGAGCACGCCGCACCAGAGGTTGGTGTCGATCGGACCGCGTCGGTACCAGCCGGGTGGCGGCGCGTCGTCGAGCAGGTCCTCGGACAGCTGCCGGAGCTTCGCGTCGAGGTAGTACGAGCAGCGGAACCCGTCGGCGCACACCGCCCGGGTGATCTCACCGGCGCCGCGGCAGGACAGGGCGATCCGTTCCAGCCCGCCGGCGGTCTCCAGCACCCAGTCGAGGTAGCGGCCGAAGGAGGTCCGCCCGCCGGCCGCGAGGTTCTGGAAGACGTTCCGGGGTGGCCCGTTCGTCTCCCGGACCGTCACCTCCCGCTCCCCGGCGACGGACCGCAGGTAGTCCGCGTCCCAGCGGTGCAGGGCAGGCCAGTCCCGGACGTTGTCCAGGACGACCCGGGGCTCGCCCTTGCGCAGCGGTGCGCGGAAGTCGTCGCGGCTGACGCGCGGGACGGCTCGGAGGGCCGTGCCCCGCCCTCCCGGGAGGCTCCGCGGCATCTACTCGGGCCCGCGCCGCTTGGTGCGCCCCCGCCGGGATTCGGGCGCCCCGGGTGCCGACGCCGTCTCGTCGCAGGTCCACAGGCTCCAGCCCTGGGTGGTGAGCAGCGGGTCGTCGAGGTTGCCCACGGTGGACCGTTTCAGGTCGAGGGTCTTCTTGCCGTCCTTCGGCTCCGTCGTGCGCTCCATGGTTCTCCTCCTTCGAAGCGAGGAACTCTCCGCCGGGAAGGCCTCGCGTCAGCGGGGCCTCGGATCGGCGGGGCTTCGGGTCACTTGCGGGGCGTCATTTCAGGAAGACCTCCCGCGCCAGCCTCATTCCGAGCAGCTCGCGGAACTGCGCGCAGCCGTGCGACTTCCGGTCGGGCCCGTCGAGCCGGGCCGAGAGCTCGGCCATCCGCTCGCTGTAGCCGTCCAGCGCGGCCATGTTCTCGACCTCGGTCACGATCATGACGTTCCAGTCGTCACGGCCGGTCGGCGGGGAGACCAGGATGCGGTAGTCGCGGATCAGCTTCTGCCGCTTGGCCTCCTCCATCAGGGGCTTCCACCGCGCCCCCAGGTTGGCGAGGTAGGCGTTGGTCAGGCCGGGCTTGGTCTGGGCGAACTGCACCGACCACACCGGCCCCTCGGAAAAGGCGAAGTCACCGGCGGCCATGGCGGTTTCGTTCTCGGTCATCGAATTCTCGGTCATCGAATTCTCGTTCCGGACGTTCGAGCGCGGTTCACCGGGCGTCCCCGTCCCCGCAGGACGGCCCGCGCGGCGTCCCGCACGGCGTCCCGCACGGCGCACGGTTTCGAGGGGCGGGAGAGGGGCGCAATCGCGTACAGGACGGACAGGTGTCCCGTGACCGGACCGCCGTCCGGGCGGGCCACCCCTTCATGATGCTGCGGCGGCCCCGGTCCCTCAACCGCTGGGGGAACGCGACGGAACGGCGGTGGCCCCGGCGGAGCCACCGCCGGAGCCACCGAGGCCGTAGCCCGTCGGCCAGAGCCCGTCGCCTAACGTGAACCGGCCGGCTCGATGAGCGCGCTGGTGACGATCGTCAGCGTGGCCGGCGCGTTGGTCGCGGGGTAGCCGTCCACCTCGCCGCTCTGGGTGCCGCGCACCGACCACACGAACGCGACCGCGCCCTTGTCCTCCACGACGCGCTGCTGCAGCGTGAAGGTGGCGTCCGGGAACGCGGTGCGGATCCTGGCGATCAGCTGGCGGGTCTCGTCCGCGCCCGTGGCGCGGTACCGCCGGGGCACGCTCTGCCGTTCTTCTGTTGCCATCACAGGTCTCCTGTCGGGATTGCGGGCACCGCACCGCCGGTCGGCGATGCGACGTGCAGGGCGCGGAGCGCCGTCGCCGTGGTGAACAGTCGCCGCCAGTCCTCGGCGACGACGTCGAGGCCCGCGATCGATTCCGTCCACGACGTCTGTTCCCAGGGCTCCGTCAGCTGCGGCCGGGGCACCCGGAGGATCGGCACGACGGGCCAACTGCCGTCCGGTCGCTGGTGTTCCACCAGCCACCGGGTGCCGCGGGCGAGGGCCGCCCGGAGGGCCGGGCAGTCGTCTCCGGGCGGCGCCGTGAGCAGTTCGCCCAGCGCCTGGACGGCCAGCGCGGTGGCGAAGGCGGCGCACGCGCGGTTCGGCGCGTGCGGCCAACCCCCGTCCGGGCGTTGGGCGCGCAGCAGCCACCCGGCGGCTCCCGCCCGGGCCGCTGCCGCCCCGGGCAGGTCGGTACGGCGGCTCAGCTCTCCGATCGCCTGCACCGCACGGCACGTGGTGTACAACGCGCTCGCCCACCAGTAGGCCTCCCAGTTGCCCTCCGGGCGCTGCTGGTCCAGGAGCCGGCGCGCGGCCCGCAGCGCCGCGCGCCGCTCCCGCTCTCCGTCCAGGCCGGCCAGCAGCAGGGCGGCCACGGCGGTCACGCACGGGTGCGAGGAGGTCCAACCGCGCAGGTCGCCGGCGTCGGAGTGGAACCGGACGAGCCAGGGCTCCGGGTCCACGATGGTGGTGAACCCGCCGTCGGGTCGCTGCGTCGACAGCAGCCAGTCCAACGCCGGTCGCCACCGCTGCGGTTCGGGCGCGCCGATCCGGGTCAGGAACAGCAGGGCGTTCGCCGTGGAGTCGACGTCCACCGGCCACTGGCCGTTGTATCCCCACCCGGCTCCCGGAGCGCGGTTGGCGACCAGCCAATCGGCAGCCGCGGCAAGGGAGTTCACCGGAATCTGGTGTGCCGGGGCCGGGGCGTTCGCCGGGGCCCCGGAGTCAGCCGCAGCCGGGGCCGGGGCGTCCGCCGCCGTGCCGACGGTCGCCAGGTTCCAGCCGACGTAGCCGGTGACCCAGGAGGTGCTCTGCTGGCCGAGCAGCAGGAAGTCGCCCCAGCGGCCGGCCGGATCCTGTTCCCGCCGCAGGTAACGGGCTGCTGCCGCAAGGGAGTCGGCGATCGTATCGGCGGTGACCGACCTGCCGCCCGCGGCCACGGTGGCGCCGGGGGCGGTGTCCCGCCGCGCCGCCGGACGGCCGCCCCGGCCCGCGGCGGCGCGCGCCCGGGCCAGCCCGTCCCGGCGCATCCGGTCGAGGTCCGCGCGCAGCCCGCGGACGGACTCGGAGAAGCCGATGAGCCGCTCCACCCAGCCCGCGGGCGGCAGGTCGGTCACCGCCGCCAGCGCACGGCACAGCTGCTCGGCGGCCTCGTCGAGGGTGTGTTCGGCGAGGCCGCCGTAGTGGAAGCGGCGGGCCGCGTCGGCGACCAGCTCGGTTCGGGCGGCGCGGGTCGCCGAGGGCGTCAGGCCCAGCTCGGCGAGCAGCCGGGGGACGAGCTGCGAGGGGTGGCCGTGCAGGAAGTCCTCCTTCCAGTCGACGCATTCGCGGTAGCGGGCGAGCCCGGCGTACAGGCGGCTCTGCGACTCGGTCACCGGTCCGACCGGCTCCGGCGTCCCGGCCAGCGCGGCGAACGCCTCCGTGGTGGTGTGCGCGAGCTCCGCCCCGGCGCCGGCCGGGTCCCAGGGGCGGCGGTAACCGGCGGAGAGCGACTGCCGGAACGGCTCCCGGCCCGGCAGGTCGTCCGCCAACTGCCGGGTGGCGTAACGCCGCAGGGACGCGCACTCCCGGTCGGCCCGGGCCGGTGCGCACTGGCCCCGGCTCTGCCGGAACCGCAGGAAGCGGGCCGCGCCGCCCGCCCGCGCGGCCAGCGCCACCCGTCGGGCCGCGCCCATCGGGACGGTCGCGAAGTACTCGTACAGCAGGAACGGCAGGTGGTCGAAGAGTGCCCCGGGGAGCGGCTGCGCCGGGTCCCACGGGCGGTCCTCGCGGCCGGGCAGGCCCGCCCACTGCTCGGCGAACACCCGGTCGGTGTCACGGGTCTCCATCAGCAGCAGCGTCACGGTCGCCTCCGTCCTAGGCCACGGACTCGGCGCGGTAGGCGCGGAGCAGCACGTCGGGGGCCTGGGCGCCGCCCGGCCCGGCTCCCTTCACCAGCCGGTGGCCGAGGTACCGGCCGACCGCCGGCGGCACCCAGCCCGGCACCCCGCCCGACGGAACCCGGCCCGACTGCTCCGCGCGGACCGGCCGCCACGGCTCGGGCGGCTCGTCGAGGCCGAGCGCGAGCAGGCCGTCCAGCCACGGGCCGTGCTGGTCGAGCCAGTCGAGTTCGGCCGCGGAAACGCCGAGGTGCTCGGCCAGGCCGAACTGCGGGAGGGCCCGGCGCGAGGCCGCGATCGCCAGGCCGACCTGGCACAGGGCCTCACCCGTGGTGCGCGCCGGGCCGGCGGTCCCCAGGACCCGGAACTGCTCCGCCAGCACCGCCGGCCCGGGCGTGCGCGGTTCCCGGTGGGCATCGAGCCAGGGCCGCCAGGACGCCGCCACCGGTGTCGCGGGTGTCCGCCGGTCGCCCCGCCAGGCAGCCGCCCCGAACGCCCCGACTGCCGCGGCCGCCCCGGCCGGGGCACCGTGCGGAGCAGTGGCGGGCGGCTCGGTCGGCAGGTCGAGGCCGAGCGTCGGGCCCGCGATCCGCTGCCGGGTGGTCCGGATGGCGGCGTGCCAGCTCCCCTCGGCGATCCGGTCGGCCGCGCCCTCGGCGCGGTCCAGGTGGCCGAGCGCCAGCGCGCGGACCTCCTCGACCACGCCCTCCCGGGCGAGCAGCTCGGCCACCTCGGACACCGGGGGCCGCTCGGCCGACTCCACCCGCCGCTGCCAGCCGGCCCGCAGGAACGCCACCGTGAGGGGGTAGGAGTAGTGCCCGCGCCGGTAGTCGATCCGCCAGTCCGCCAGGTCGTCGGCGAGCTGGAAGGCCACGTAGTGGGCGTCGTGCGATGCCTCCAGCCCGGCCAGCGGCCGCTCGTCCCCGGCGAGTACGGCGAGGGCCGCGAGGCAGGCCTTGGCGATCGCGGACTTGCCCGCGTAGACGAGCTCCAGCTCCTCCCTGGGGTACGGCTGGAGCAGGCCGCGGTGCCGGGCCTCCTCGCGCAGCACCGCCTGGCAGAAGTGCCCGAAGTAGCGGTCGAAGTGGCCCCAGAACGGGCTGGCGGGCGGCAGCAGCGCGTACAGCCCGTGCAGCGCCTCGCGCTGGAGGAGGCCGCCCAGCAGCAGGCCGCCCCCGGTGCGGGCACAGGGGCGGTCCAGTACCTCGTCCAGGGCCAGCACGTAGTCGAAGAGGTACGAGCCGCTGACGGACAGCGCCCGCAGCTGCGCCAGCGAGACGCGGGGGAAGGCGGTGTAGAACAGCAGCGGGTAGGTGTAGAAGACCCGGGGGTCGACCCCGGCGGCGATCCGCCGTTCGGACGGCAGGCCGGCGGTCGCCGGCAGGCCGTCCACCTGCAGCAGGCGGGCGACCCGGCGCCGCAGCGGCCGCCGGGCCTCCTCCACCAGGGCGTTGTCGCCCCGCCAGCCGACGTGCCGTTCGACCCGGACCCCGCCGTTCGGCCGTTCGGCTACCACCGGCCCGAGACGACCGTCGTGACGACCGTGGTGACGCCGCTCGCCTGGGCCTCCGCCTCGACCCGCGACTCCAGCTCGACGAGCCCCAGCTCGCCGACCGGCAGGTCCTCGAACGGGACCTCCTCGAACGCCAGCTCCTCGAACGGCAGGTCGCCGACGGGCTTGCCGCGCTCCGCTGCCACGTCTCCAGCCATCATGTTCTCCTTCGTCTCGGTGTACCGGTGTCCTGTGCACTACTTCGGTCGGTGGGTCCGGACCGGCGGGCCCGGCGGGTGACCGGGCCGCGGGCCGCGGCCCGGTCACCCGGTGGCGGTGCCGGCCGGTTCCCGCCGCAGCCCCAGCGCCGTCACGTGGCGCTCGGTCAGATGGTGTTTCGCGGCGAAGGCGCGCCGCTGCGAGGTGTTGCGGATGACCAGCTCCGGACGGGACAGCAGCTGACGGACCGGGTCGCGGATCTCCAGCCGGTCCCCGGGCCGGACCAGCGGGTCGGCGGTGCGCGGGACCGACACCTCCAGGAAGGCGTAGCCGCGGCCCCGGGACGCCGTCAGGTTCACGAACAGCAGGTCGGACGCTACGCGCTCCACGTCGAGGCCGCCACCGGTGCGCAGCGCGGCGCTCAGCTCCCGGACGTCGCAGTCGAAGGCCCGGAAGACCGTCCCGTCCTCGGTCAGCCGGCGCTGCAGTGCGTACCGCAGTTCGACGTACGCCATGAGGTCGCGCAGGACCGGGGCGCACGGTCCGAGCCCGTCCAGGACCTCGGCCGCCAGGTACCGGCACAGGTCCGGGACGAACCCGTAGAGGTAGTAGTCCGGCCGGAGCTGCTCCGGGCCGACGTGCCGGTGCTGCCAGCGCGTCCAGCCGGTCAGCACCTGCCGCAGGTCGGCGCCGGCGGTGCGCAGCGCGAGGAACAGCGTCGGGCAGGTGTAGGTGGCGGCGGAGATCGCCTTGGCCAGGTCGCGGTCGAGGTGCGGCGTCGGGATGTGGTAGAAGCTCGGGAAGATGTCGGGGTGGCGGGTGACCGTCGCGATCTCCTCCTCGTCCAGCAGGAAGAGCGAGATGTCGGAGCTGTGCCCGTCGAAGCGCAGCTCCTCGCGGTGCTCCTCGTACAGCGGACTGCCCACCAGTGGTGCCAGCAGGTGCATCTGCGCCTGGGTGTCCGGCGAGAGCTGCAGGACGTCGAGCGCGAGGTCGAGCGAGGCCACCGCGTCCTCGGTGGTCTCCTCCGGGAAGCCGACGATCAGGGAGGCGGTGCAGGAGATCCCCCGGTCGGTGCCGGAGCGGATGACCGGCAGCACCGCGTCGGTGCGCAGCCGCTTGCGCACCAGCGGCTGCATCCGCTGGGATCCGGTCTCGATCCCGAAGAACATCCCGCGGCAGCCGGCGGCGGCCATGGTGGCCAGCAGTTCGTCGTCCACCCGGTCGGTCCGCGCGCTGCACGCCCACTCGAAGCCCTGCCCGCCGTCGAGCAGGGCGGCGCAGAACGCCAGGACCCACCGCCGGTCGACGGTCAGCATGTCGTGCACCAGGTCGAACCGGGTGAATCCGTGGGCGTCCCGCAGGTGCCGCATCTCGGTGATCAGCCGGGCCGGCGACTTGATCCGGTAGTCGCGGTTGAAGAACACGTTGGTCGAGCAGAACGTGCACCCGTACGGGCAGCCCCGGCCCGCCTCCACCGGCGCGAGGTCCTGCAGGGTCCGCTCGAAGGGGTACAGGTCGTAGGCGGGGAAGGGCAGTTCGTCCAGGTCCTGCAGCAGCGGTGCGGCGGGTTCGCGCACCGGGCCGCCGTCCGGCCCCCGCCAGGTGGTGCCGGCCACGCCGGCCAGGTCGTCGCCCGCCGCCCACCGGTCGAGCACCCGGACGAGGGACCGGTCCGCCTCGTTGCGCACGATCGCGTCGATCCAGCCGAACTCGCGCAGGGTCGCGACGTCCACCACGGAGGCCTGCGGGCCGCCGAGCAGGATCCGTACGTCGGGATCCAGCTCGCGGCACTGCCGGGCCAGCGCCAGCGTCTGAGGGTAGGAGTTGCACATCGTGGTGAGGCCGACGACGTCGGGCCGGGACTCGCAGATGAGTTCCGCCACCTCCCGGTGGAACTCGGGCCCGTCACCCACCCGGCCCTCCAGCAGCGCGAGCGTCGGATCCACCACCACCGGTTCGTGCCCGCTGCGCCGGGCCACCGCGGCCAGCCCGAGGAGGTTCAGCGGCACGTACGGCGAGGGGACCTTGCCGAAGTGCCAGTCCGCGTTGAAGCACGTCACGAGAGCCAGTCGCATCCTCGGCCCACCACACCCTGTCCCGGCCCCGGGGACCGTCGCTGCCGTCGCGTCGAAGAGTCGTCTACTCCGTGCGCGCACGACGCGCCAGCGGCCACGCCGCCACTGCCCCGACGGAGTACCCCGCCCGGCCGTACCGCAGGGGCCCGGTTCCGTGATCGTGCGGCGCCCCGTGAAGCGCTTCGACGCGCTGAAGGCCGCTCCCCGTCACGCGAAATTCACAGACCGGGGTCTACTCGCATAGACAACGGTGGGGCATCCTGGTGCGATGCCGGCGCTCGAAGCCCGTCGTCCCCGTTGCCCGGGAACCGCGGGCGGTGGCGCCGGACGGATCGGTCGGCCCTCGCGCCGGAGCACCGCCGCGTCACAGCACTGCGTACGTCCCCTTCGTCCGGGCCGGTTCCTCAGGCCCGGCTCCGGGCTTTCCGCCCTCCCGCCGAGGCGCGGCAGGAGGGCAGGGAGCCGAGTCGGAGGCACACCATCCTCACCGGGAGATGCAGATGAAGCCACGCACCGCAGCCACCGTCGTCGCCCTGGCCCTGGCCGGCCTCGCGCTTTCGGCGCCCACGGCCGGCGCCAGCGGCACCAAGTTGTCGCAGTCGACGGCCGCCAGTCAGCTCAGCAACGCCGGCGTCACGTGGAGCTCCAGTGGGGGCTGCACCACCAGGTCCAACTCCACCTGTACCTCGTTCGACCAGATCAACTCGGGCACGGTGAGCGCCGTCATCACCCTCAAGCAGGCCAGCGGCTGCGCCATCAACATCACGGGCGGGACCGAGGTCGGCCACGCCTCCGGCACCTACAGCCACTACAACGGCTACAAGGTCGACATCGCCCGCAGCTCCTGCATCGACAACTACATCCAGAACAGCTTCACCTACATCGGCCTCCGGGGCGACGGCTACCCGCAGTGGAAGGCCGCGTCGGGCAACCTGTACTGCAACGAGGGCAGCCACTGGGACGTCCTCATCTACTGACGCCGGCCCCGGGTGCCGGCGCCCCGAGGGGCGCCGGCACGCCGGAAGGGTGTCGGTCGGTGTGCCGGCACCGCGATCACGCACCGGGTCGCCACGCCCGGCGTGCCGAATTCCGGTCAGTTGCGCAGGGTGGCCGCGGGGCCACAGGGACCGCGGTGGCGCCAGAACTCCCCGGTGGGCCGGAGCCGTCGGCTCCGCTCATGCCGGTCCGGTCACCGTCCCCCGCCGGGCATGGGCGCGGTCGGCCGCGGCCTGCAGGGCGTCGAGGTCCTCGGCGATCTCCGCACCGGCGACGGCGTCCGGCAGCTCGTCCTCCATGTACCGCAGGGGGCGGTGGCGCAGGCCCATGACGGCCCAGGCGATCAGCAGCAGTCCGCAGGTGACGAGGAGCAGGCCGGTGCCGCGGCCCGGCCCGGTGCCGAGGGCTCGTCCCACGGTGCCTGCCAGCACCCCTCCCGGGTTCAGCAGGCCGGAGAAGCGCTCGGCGAGGGGCGGGGCGGTGAGGAAGGCCAGCGGGGTCATGGCGACGGCGAGCATCTGGTTGGTGGCGAGCACCCGGCCCTGGAGCTCCGGGCCGACCTTGAGCTGGATGATGGCCAGCCAGTGCGCGTTGAGGATGCTCATGGACGCCCACCAGACGAGTGCTCCCACGGCCGCCAGCGTCACGGACGGACGCAGGCCGACCAGGACGACGCCCAGGCCGACGCCGCTCACGAACCCCACCATGCCGGTCGCCCGCCGCACGGTGCCGCCCCACAGCGCCACGATCAGGCTGCCCGCCACGGCACCCGCGCCGCCGACCGCGGTGACCACGCCCACCGCCGTGGTGCCGCTGAAGGAGAGCACGCTCGGGACCGTCAGCGTCACCGCGAGGGTGCCCAGGTAGTTCTCCACCATGAAGAACACGATCATGATCATCAGCGGACGCCGCCGGATCAGGAACCGCCAGCCGCCGACGACGGTCCGGGCGAAGGACTCCTTCTGCCGCCGGAAGAGTCGGTCGGGGAAGCGCACCCACAGCAGCGCGGCCACGCCGACGAGGAACGACGCGACGTCCACGGCCACCACCCAGGGCAGGCCGACCAGCCCGATCAGCGCGCCGCCGGCCAGCGGGGCGATCAGCGTCCCCAGGCCGGCACCGAGGTTGGCCAACCCGTTGGCCTGCACCAGGTACGGCTTGGGGACGAGCTGGGCGACGGCGGCCAGGTAGGCCGGTCGCCGGAACGCGGTCACCAGCGACATGACGCCCACGATCAGACCGACCTGCCAGAGCGCCAGGCTGCCGCTCCACAGCGCGGCCACCAGGGACACCGTGGCGGTCGCGGAGACGGCGTCGCAGGTGAGCATGACCCGGCGGCGGTCGATCCGGTCCGCCACCGCGCCGCCCAGCGGCGCCGCGACGATCGCCGGGAGCATGGCGAGCATGCTGATCAGCGCGTAGTCGAGGACTCGCCCGCTGCGCTGGTAGGCCCAGACGCCGAGGGCGAACGAGGTCAGCGCGCTGCCGATCAGCGAGACGGTCTGGCCCGCGGCGACGAGATAGAACTTCCTGAGGTCATGTCGCGCCGTCCGGCCGACGACCGTGACGTCGGCGATCGGCTCCGGCAGCAGGCCACCGGCCCAGGCACCGAGCCGCTCGCCGATCAGCGCGGCGAGCTGGGCGGCCTGGTGCTTGAGGAAGTAGTGGCCCGCTCTGGGGAGGGTGGCCAGCTCCACCCGGTCGGCGAAGGCTCCCCACTCCGTGAACCGCTCCTCGTAGAGCTCGGTGGACCGGTCCCGTTCGCCGATCACGCAGAGCACCGGGGCTCGTAGCCTGCGGGCGTCCGCCCTGGTCAGTTCACCGGTGAACCAGCCCTGCGCCTGGTCCACGTCGTGCCGCAGAGCGCGCAGCACGGTCCGCAGTGCCGCTTCGGCCGCTTCCCCGTCGCCGTCGCCGTCGTCCATGCCGCCGAGGGTGCGCAGGAAGTCCCGGTAGGCCCGGTCCGACGTCCAGCGGGTGGCCGGGAACCTGCTGCGCAGCCAGGTCGACAGACGCCCCGGCAGCCGCGCGCCGGGAAAGCTCCCGCCGACCAGCAGGCCCGTCACCGGGACACCTTCGGCTTCCAGACGCAGCGCCAGTTCGGTGGCCGCGGCGGAGCCGACGCAGTGGCCGTACACCGCCACCGGGCCGACCCGGCCACCCGTCCCCGGGGCCGGGCGGGCCGCCTCGGCCAGCTCGGCGACGACCCGGTCGATCAGCACGGTGAGCGGGAGCAGCGGCTCGTCCGGCCGCGCCGGGTCGTGCCCCGGCGGTTCCACCGCCAGCACGGCCGCGCCGGGGATCGCCGTGGCCAGTTCCGTGGCGAGCGGACCGTAGGCGGCGGCCGAACCGCCGCCGTAGGGGAGGCACACCACGGTGACGGTCGGGAGTCGGCCGGGCGGGGGACCCGCCAGCCGGTGCAGCAGGCGGCGCTCACCGCCGGGCCCGCCCGCCTGCGCCGTGTCGAGGAACGCGGCAAGCTCGCGCACGGTCGGCCGGGTGAACAGGTCGATCACCCGTAGCGTCGGGTCGATCGCCCGGACGGCGCGCACGGCCCGGAAGGAGTCCCCGCCCAGGGCGAAGAAGTCGTCGTCGATGCCGATGCCGTCGGGGACGTCCAGGTCGAGGACCTGTGCCCAGGCCTGTGCGACGCGCAGCTCGGTCGGCGTGCTCGGGGCGATGTGCTCGGTACTCGCCGTCGGCTCGGGGGCGGGCAGGGCCGACCTGTCCACCTTTCCGTTGGGGTTGAGCGGCAGCGCGGGGAGCACGACGATCGCCGAGGGCACCATGTAGTCGGGCAGTCGCTCGCGCAACGCCGTGCGCACGCGCGCGACGTCCACGCCGGACGCCGGCGCCGCGGGGGTCACCCAGGCGGCGAGCCGCCTGGCATGGGCCTCGCCGACCGGCAGCACCACCGCTTCGGCGATCTCGGGCAGGTCGCGCAGCGCGGCGGCCACCTCGCCCGGTTCCACCCGGAAGCCGCGGATCTTGACCTGGTCGTCGATCCGGCCGAGGAACTCGAACAGTCCGGCCGTGGTCAGCCGGACCCGGTCCCCGGAGCGGTAGCACCGCGCGGTGCCGGTCACCGGGTCGGGGACGAAACGCTCGTCGGTGAGGTCGGGGCGGCCGAAGTACCCGCGCGCCACGCTCGGCCCGCCGATCCACAGCTCGCCGGGCACCCCGGCGGGCAGCGGCCGGCCGCCGGAGTCGACCACGTAGCAGTCCACGTCGGCCAGTGGCCGACCGATCGGAACCGTCCCCGAACGCCGGGCCGGCGGGGTCTCCTCCACGGCGCAGCCGAGCACGGACACTGTGGTCTCGGTGGGCCCGTAGTGCACCTGCACGGACAGCTCGGGCCGCGCGGCGCGGATCCTGGCCACCAGGTCCCAGGAGCAGGCCTCTCCCGCGAGGATGAGCAGCTTGCGGGGCAGCACGCGGCCAAGGTCCCCGTGGGCGGCGAGCAGTTCGAGGTGGCTCGGCACCATCTTGACCGCGTCGACCGGGTGCGCCTCCAGGTACTCCCCGTACGCCTCCGGGTCGGTGGCCACCTCGCGGTCCACCAGGTGCACCGTGCCGCCGGTGGCCAGCGCGCCGAAGAGGTTGGTCATGCCGAGGTCCGCCGCGTGGGTCGACACCAGGGCGAACGCGCCCCCCTCGACACCGCAGCCGGCCAGTCGCTCCGTCACCGCGTGCAGGTAGTGCACGATCTGCCGGTGCTCGACGGTGACGCCCTTGGGGCGGCCGGTCGAGCCCGAGGTGAAGACCAGGTAGGCCGGCGCTGTCGGATCCACGGCCACCCCCGGTGCTCCGCCGGGCTGTTCCGGTGGCGTACCCGGAGCGGGCGGACCGTCGAGGACCAGCAGCTCCCCCGGGGTGCCCGCGAGGTCCGCGCCGCACCCCGGGAGGCGCCGCGCGAACTCCCCTTCCGCGAGGACGACTCGCGCACCCGCCGTCGACAGGATGTCGGCCAGCCGGTCGTCCGGGTACGCGGGGTCGAGCGGCAGGTAGATCGCGCCGGCTTTGAGGGTGGCGAGCAGGGCGACCACGAGCGGTGTCCGGCGGTCGGCCAGGACGGCGACCGGTTCCCGCGGTCCGACTCCGGCCGCGAGCAGCCGGTGCGCGAGCCGGTTCGCCCGCCGGTCCAGCTGTCCGTAGGTGAGTTCACCGTCGGGGCCCACGACTGCCGTCGCGTCGGGCCGTTCGGCCGCCCAGCGCTCGACCAGACCGTGCAGCGGCTGCTCCAGGTCGAACTGCCGGCGCGGCCCGGACAGCAGCGGTCCGTCCACCGGTTCCACGGCCACCTCCCGCACGGGGCGGTCGAGATCGGACAGCACACCGTCCAGCAGGACCGCGTACCACTCGGTGATCCGCTGCGCGGTGTGCCGCTCGAAGAGGTCGGTGCGGTAGATCAGCGAACCCTCGTAGGTGTCGCCGGTGCCGTTCGAGGAGGTGGCCGCGAACGCCAGGTTCAGTTCGTACTTGGCCGTTGTCGCCGGCGGTGCGAAGACCCTCGCCGTCAGGCCCGGGAAGCGCGGCGCCACCGCCGGGGTGTCGATCACGTTGAGGAGGACCTGGAAGATCGGCGTGGTGGAGAGGTCGCGAGCCGGGCGCAGCCGGTCCACGATCCGCTCGAACGGGACCTCGGTGCGGGCGAAGGCCTCCAGCGCCGCGTCGCGCACCCGGGTCAGCAGCTCCCGGCCGCTCGGCCCGCCCGACAGGTCGGTCCGCATGGTCAGGGTGTTGATGAAGAAGCCGATGGTGTGCTCGGTGTCGGGGTGCCGTCGTCCCGCCTCGGGCACGCCGACCGGCACGTCCTCGACGCCCGACAGCCGGGCCAGCAGCTCCTGCCAGACCGCGAGGAGCACCATGAACGGCGTGCAGCCGGTCTCGGCGGCCCGCCCGCGCACCTTGGCGGTCAGGGCGGCCGGAAGGATCACCGGCACCTCCGCGCCCGTCCGTTCCGCGATCGGTGGGCGGGGCAGGTCGGTGGGCAGGTCCAGGACCGGCTCCAGACCGGACAGCGCATGGACCCACCAGGCCAGGTCGGTCTCCGCGCGGTCGCCGTCCTCCGGCCGCCGGGAGAGCCAGTGCGCGTAGTCCGCGTACTGGACCGGTGGCGGTGCGGGAGACTCGGCCAGCCCGAGCCGCGCCGAGTAGAGTGCCGCCAGTTCCGCCACCGCCACCGTCCTCGACCAGGCGTCGAAGGCGATGTGGTGGACCGTCAGTGCCAGGACGTGCTCGTCGGTGCCGAGCCGGAGCAGCACCGCCCGCAGGGGCGGTTCCACCGCCAGGTCGAACGGCCTGCGCAGGTCCTCGATCAGGCGGCGGTCCAGCGACTCCCGCTCGCCCGGCCCGGTCAGATCGGCCTCGGCCAGCGGTACCGCGTCCGCCGGGCCTGCCACCGCCACCGGCTCGCCGTCGGTCTCGACGATCAGGCTTCGAAGGACCTGGTGCCTCTCGGCGAGATCCCGCACCGCCCCCAGCAGCGCCGCACGGTCCAAGGGTCCGTGCAGGTGCAGGGCGACCGGGATGTGGTACGCGGTGCTCTCCGGATCCAGCTGGGTGAGGAACCACAGCCGGGTCTGTGCGGCCGACAGCGGGGCCGGGGCGCCCGCGTCCGGCCGGGCGGGTATCGCCGGGGTGCCGCGGACCGCGGTGCGGCGGGCCGAGGCGAGCCGGGCACGCAGCGCGTTGGTGAGCCGGGGGTCCCGCCGCTCGGCGGACACCTCGGTCATGCGGCACCGCCACCGGTGACGGAGGCCGGGCGGGCGGGTTCGGCCGGGTCGGCCGATTCGGCGGGGTCGGCCGGGTCGGCCCATTCGGCGAGGTCCGCCGATTCGGCGAGGTCGGCCAGCAGCAGGGCCTCCAGCGCGGCGGCGAAGTCGGCCAGGACCGGGTGCTCGAACAGCAGGCGCACCGGCAGCGCGAAGTCCAGCGCCGCCATCAGCCGGCCCGCGACCCGGGTGGCCGCCAGCGAATGCCCGCCGAGCGCGAAGAAGTCGTCGCGCGCACCGACTTCGGTGGCCCCGAGCACGGTCTCCCACACCTCGGCCACCAGCAGCTCGGCATCGGTGCGCGGGGCGATCCGTTCGCGGCCGGTTTGGCGACCGGGCGCCGGGAGGGCGCCCCGGTTCACCTTGCCCGAGGCCGTCAGGGGCAGGGCGTCGAGCACGACCCACCGCCGGGGCACCATGTGGTCCGGGAGACGGGTGTGCAGGCGCTCCTCCACCGCGGGCGTGCCGAAGGCGTCCGCGGTCGCCGCCGAGGGGTCCACCGCGAGGTAGCCGACCAGATGGGCGTCGGCTCCCTCGCCGAGGACCACGACGGCCGCGTCCACGACGGCGGGCTCTGCGCGCAGGGCGGTCTCGATCTCGCCGAGTTCGATCCGGTGGCCGCGCAGCTTCACCTGCTGGTCGCGGCGGCCCAGGAAGTCGAGGGTGCCTCCGCCGGCCTCCGGCCGGGGGGACCCCCATGGCCGCCAGCGGGCCAGATCACCGGTCCGGTAGCGCCGTCCGCCCGGCGCGAACGGATCCGCGGTGAACGCCGCCGCGGTCGCCTCGGGCCGGTTCCGGTAGCCCCGGGCGACGCCCGCACCGCCGATCCACAGTTCTCCGGTGACTCCCGGCGGCACCAGCCGGCCCATGGCGTCCAGCACGTAGGCCGTCTCCCCGGCCAACGGGCGGCCGATCGGCACCGCCTCGCCGACCGGCGTCCCCACCTGCGCCACGGTCGAGTAGACCGTGCTCTCGGTGGGCCCGTAGGCGTTCCACAATTCGCCTGTCCGTGCCAGGAGTTCGCGCGCCAGCCCGGGGTCCATCGGCTCGCCGATGCTGACGACGCGCACCCCTGGGGCCGACCACTCGGCGGCGACCAGCATCCGAAGCGTGGTCGGCGTGGCGGTCATCAGCGTCACCCCGGCCCGGTCGATGAACCGCGCGACGGCATACCCGTCGACCGCGGCCTTGCGGTCCAGCATCGCCAGCCGGAGTCCGCAGGCCAGGCTGACCCAGAGTTCGAACCCGAACACGTCGAAGGCCGGTGACGTGAGACCCAGCATCACGTCGTCGGGCCGGATGCCCGGCCTGATCCGCATCGCGGCCACGAAGGCCGCCAGGCTCGCGTGAGTGACCTCCACGCCCTTGGGCCGGCCGGTCGAACCGGAGGTGTACAGCACGTACGCCAGACCCTCGGGCGCGGCCTCGGGCAGCCTCGTGGGTCCGGGGTCGGTCAGGCCGCCCAGGTCGAGGACACCGACGCCGACCGATTCGCCGAGCTCGCCGGCCAGCGCGAGGGTCTCCTCGGCGGCGACGACGACGGTTGCCCCGGAGTCGGCGAGTTGGCCGCGCAGCCGTTCGGTGGGCTGGTCCGGTTCCAGGGGAACGTAGGCCGCACCGGCTCGCAGGACGCCGAGCAGGGCGGCGGGCAGGTACCGGTCGCGGGGAAGGCAGACCCCCACGGTGAATGCCGCCGCCGGTCCTGCCGCAGGCTCGGCCGGTCTTCTCGCGAGCAGGGCCGCGGCCACTCGCCGGGACCGTTCGACCAGTTCCGCGTAACTGAGTTCGCCGGCCGAGTCGGAGGCGGCCACCGAGGCCGGTCGCTGGGCGGCCTGTTCGAGAACGGCCGCCACCACGGTCCGCGGACCGCCGGCCGGCAGCGGGACTCCGGTGCCGGCGGCGAGCAGAGCGGCCTTCTCCGCTCCGCTCACCAGCTCCAGGGCCGACAGCGGAAGGTCCGGATCGGCCGCCGCGGCGCGCAGGACCCGGAGCAGCCGGTCGGCGAACGCCTCGGCGTCGGCCGGGCCGAACCGGTCCACGTCGTACTCGATCTGGAGCTCGGGCCCCCGCGCCGTCTCGTTGACGAACACGGTCAGCGCCGCCTGCGTCCCGCCGCTGCTCACCTCGCCGAGCAGCTCCAGACGGACGCCGTCGTGCTCCACCGCCACCGGGAGGCCGGCCGGCTGGAGCGAGAGCACGACCGGGGTGCCGATCGTTCCCCGGGGGTGTTCGACGCCGGCCGCCTCGAAGGCGTCCTGCACGGTGAACCCCGGATGGTCCATGACGCGGGCAGTCGTGGCGGAGGCACGGCCGACGGCGCTCCGGAAGGACAGTCCCTCCGCCAGCCTCAGCCTGATCGGCATGATGCCGACCAGTGGCCCGACGACCGCCTCCAGCTCGGGGTGCGCCCGGTGCGCCACGGCTGCGCCCAGGACGACGTCGGACCGGCCGGTGAGGCCGGCGACCAGCACACCGAGCGCGGTCAGGAACATCGAGAACGGAGTGGATCCGCAGTCGGCCGCGAGCTCGCGCAGCATCGCCGCCGTGTCGGCGTCGAGGGGACGGGCCAGCCGTTCGCCGACCAGTCGACCGGGGCCGGCGGGCCCGGCGGAGAGGAGGTCGTGCGGCGGGACGGCGTCCGCCAGCTCCCGGGCCCAGAAGGCCCGCAACTCCTCGACCCGGTCGGGCCCGGCGGCCAGCGCGCGCTCGTGCAGCGCGATGTCGCCGACCTGTACGGGCGGCGGCGTGATGTCCGAGCCGCTGCCCGACCCGTGGTCCGCCCCACCACCCGGGACGCCGACCAGCTCCGACATCAGGACGCCGATCGACCAGCCGTCGAACGCCACGTGGTCGGTCACGACGACCAGTTCGGCGGTGTCGTCGTCGAGCCGGAGCAGGGTGGCCCTGAGGAGCGGTGTCTCGGTGGCGAGGTCGAACGCGTGGCCCGCGGCCGCGCGAGTCAGCTCGGCCGCCCGGCTCACCCGCTCCGCCTCGGGCACTCCCCTGAGATCGTGCTCCTCGAACGGCACCGGGGCCGGCGGGCGGACCAGCGCGACCGGTTCGTCGTCCGCTCCCCGACCCGAGGCGTCCACCACGACGCCGGCCGGCACGACGCTGCGCAACACCTCGTGCCGCTCGACCACCGCGTCCAGCGCGGCCCGTAGCCGCGCCGTGCCCCGCAGTCCGCGCAGGCCCAGTCGGAAGGCGATGGTCGTGGCGCGCTCGGCGGAACTGACCTGCCGCAGCAGCCACATCCCCTGCTGCGCGGACGTCAGCGGGTACGTGTCCCGCCCTGTGTGACGGACCAACGCGGGCTCCGGCCCGGTGCCCGGGCCGTCGGCCGACCGGGCTCGCAGCAGCGAGGCGAGTCCGGCGACGGTGGGCGCGGCGAGGAAGCCCGCCAGCGGGACGGTCGTTCCGAAGTCGCGGCCCAGGACGGCACAGACGCGGGCGGCCGCCAGGGAATGGCCGCCGAGCGCGCCGAAGTCGTCGTGGATGCCGACATCCGCCAGACCGAGGACACCGGCGACGACCGCCGCGATCCGCTGCTCGGTGTCGGTGCGCGGGGCGACGTACTCGGTGTCGACCCCGCGGCCGAACTCCACCGCGGCCAGTGCGGCGCGATCGGCTTTGCCGGTCGGACCGACGGGCAGGCGGTCGAGGACGGCGATCCGGGACGGCACCAGGTGGTCCGGCAGCCTGTCCCGGAGCCAGGCACGCAGCCGCGCCTCGGTGAGCGTCCGGTCGGCCGACTCCGCGTAGGCCACCAGCTGCCGGGTGCCGTCCTCGTCCGCCGGCGCCAGCACCACGGCGTGCTGGACGGCCGGGTGTCCCGCGAGCGTCGCCTGGACCTCGCCCGGCTCGATCCGGAAGCCGCGGACCTTCACCTGGTCGTCGACCCGCCCGGCGAAGTGGTGGAGCCCGTCCGCCCGCCGGACCAGGTCGCCGGTCCGGTAGTGCCGGACTCCGGCCGCATCCGTGACGAACCGTTCGGCCGTCAGCTCCGGCCGGGCCAGATAGCCCCTGCTGACCAGCGGACCGGACACCCAGAGTTCCCCGACCTCGCCGTCGCCGAGCGGGTTCCCGGAGCTGTCACGTATCGAGAGGCCGCTCTGCGCGTAGGGCGACCCGATCGGCGGCTCCCCCCGCCCGGCCCTGGGCACCTCGTGGGTCACGCAGCTGACGGTGCATTCGGTCGGGCCGTAGCTCTGGACGACCCGTCGTACGCCGGCGTTGGCGTAGATCCGGTCCGCCAGGGCCCGGGTGAGCGGTTCCCCGCCCGCGCGGACGGTGCGCACGCCCGGTGGCAGCGGCTCACGCACGAGCGCGGCCAGTACGGACGGCGTCCCGTAGACCATCGTGACCTGGTCCCTCGCGGGCAGGGCCGGCAGCGCGAGCAGGTTCTCGGCCAGGATCACCGTCCCGCCGCCGAGCAGCGGGAGGAACAACTGGGTCACCGACGGGTCGAAACAGACGGACGTCGCGGCCAGCATCCCGCGGAGTTCGCCGGCCGAGTACACGGACGACTCCCACCGCAGCAGGGCCGTCACATTGCGGTGCTCGACCACCACGCCCTTGGGCCGACCGGTCGAGCCCGAGGTGTACATCACGTACGCGGCGTCCGTCGGCTCGCCGGACATGTCGAGGGCGGCGCGGTCGTCCGCGCCCGGGACCACCGTCTCGACGAGCAGCAGGTCGACGCCGGCGGCCCGGCGGACGTCGCCGCGGCGCTCAAGGACGGCCGACGAGGAGACCAGGTGGGAGATCCCGGCGTCCGTGGCGATGAACTCCAGGCGGTCCGCCGGGTGGGCCGGATCCAGCGGCACGTAGGCCGCACCGGCCTTCCAGACCCCCAGCAGCGCCGGGATCAGCCACTCGTCGCGGTCCAGGCAGACCCCCACCAGCGAACCCCTCCCGACGCCCAGGCGGCGCAACTCGCGGGCCACGGCGGCGGCCCTGCGGTCGAGCTCCGAGTACGTGGTCCGGGCCGACCGCGCCACCACGGCGATGTCGTCCGGGGTCCGTCTCGCCTGTTCCTCGAAAGCCCGATGAACCTGGCCGGTTTCGGACATGCTCGCCGACGTCATTGTCGATCCCCCTCATGAACGCGCCACTGCACCGGATCCACGTCCGTCGGGTTTTCGGTGCAAACGCCCTTTTGAGCGCTGGTCAGTTGTCATTGCCGATGCTGTGTGCGGGCTGATGCCGAGTGCGGTCGGGCAGCCCAAGAAGGTCAGCTCGAAGGCATTTCGGGGCGGGCCTCCAGCGACGCGCCCACCGTACTTGCCGTCTCCGGTGGGGTCCATAGCTGTGATCGGCTTGTCAGCCGGTACCCCCTCGGCCGCGACGCCGACCGCGGTCCCGCCGGTGTCGATCCCGCACGCTTCACAAGGAGCGTGCGGGATCGACGGGTTGGCGTGGGATCAGCCGGCGAAACGCCAGATGTGGTCGTGGTAGCCGTCGTAGACGCCGCCGTGCCACGAACTGTCGTAGCAGGGGTAAACGGTCAGGGGCAGGTCGTTGGCCCGGTCACTTCCGTCGCCGGCCCAGCCGGCGAGGTCCAGGCAGAGGCCGTTCCGGTAGTTGACGATCCCCCATCGTGGGCGGTTTGGGCGGGAATTCCGTGCGTGTATCGCCTGGCTCCGACAGAGCTGCGATCGGGCACGAGGATAGGGGGGTCGAATGCGGCGCGAACCGTCAAGGATTCGATTACGGCCGAAAATGATCGCGCGACCGAAAGGCGCCGGTGATCCAGGTCAATCCGGGCGAGCGGCCCAGGCCCGGCCTGACGAAAAACAGCAGACGCCGTGACCGGCGTGCGGGGTTTCGCCGAGGCGCCGTGCCGACAGGCATCCCCGCTTCCTCGCCGACACCACCGGTGACGGACGCCGCGGTCGGGGAGGGCCACACCTGTGGGCCCATCGTGCACGGGTGCCCGCAGCCGGCCGTGCCGGTCCGCCTCCGGAGGGCACCGGCACCGTAGGGTCCGCTCCGAGGGAAACGGGGCCGACCGGTCACCCGGACCGGGGCGCCACGACGGCGCCGGGCCACGGCAGAGACGAGACGAAGGGAAGCTCACGTGCGACAGCGCAGTCTGCGGGACCTCCAGGTATCGGCCATCGGCCTCGGCTGCATGGGGATGTCCGCCTTCTACGGCACGGCCGACCAGGACGAGGCCACCGCGACCATCCGGCACGCTCTCGACCTCGGCATCACCTTCCTCGACACGGCACAGGTCTACGGACCGCTCACCAACGAGACCCTGGTCGGCGAGGCCGTCCGGGGACACCGCGACGAGTACGTGATCGCCACGAAGTTCAACTACCGGATGGACAGCGCCGTACCGGGCGACATGTCGACCGTGGGCCGCCAGGACGGCTCCGCCGAGCACGTCCGCGAATCCGTCCACGGTTCGCTCGCGCGGCTCGGCACCGACCACATCGACCTGTACTACCAGCACCGGGTCGACCCGAACGTGCCCATCGAGGAGACCGTCGGCGCCCTCGGCGAACTGGTCGCCGAGGGCAAGGTCCGTCACATCGGGCTGAGCGAGGCGAGCGCGGAGACCATCCGCCGCGCCCACACCGTCCACCCGGTCACCGCCGTCCAGAGCGAATATTCGCTCTGGACGCGGGACGTGGAGGCCGAGGTCCTCCCCGCCTGCCGGGAACTCGGCATCGGCTTCGTGCCGTACTCCCCGCTCGGCCGCGGCTTCCTCGCGGGTCGCTTCAGCTCCCCGGACGAGCTGGACCAGGACGACTTCCGCCGCACCAACCCGCGCTTCACCAGGGCCAACCTGGCGGCCAACCTCAAGCTCGCGGAGAAGGTGAACGAGATCGCCGCGGAGAAGGACGTCACCCCTGCCCAGCTGGCGATCGCCTGGGTCCTGGCTCGCGGCGAGGACCTCGTGCCGATCCCCGGCACCAAGCGCCGCACCTACCTGGACCAGAACGCGGGCGCCGTCGACGTCGAGCTCACCGCGGACGACCTGGCCCGCATCGACGCCGAGCTGCCCGACGTGGCGGGCGAACGCTACGACGAGGACGGCATGCGGGCGGTGAACCGCTGACCGACCGGTCCGACGTCACGGCGGCCCCCGCCCACTCCCCCGCCCGGCGGGGGAGTGGGCGGGGGCTCGTACGGGGCGTCGGGGGCGGGGTCGGTCGGTCGCCGGTCTGCGCTCGGCTACGCGGCTTGGCGGCGGTTGTGCAGGCGGGCGATACCGAGCATGGCGTGATGGACGCCGTCGCCCTTGAGACGGCAATCGCGCAGGATCTTCCAGGCCTTCATCCGGGCGGAGACGTGCTCGACGCGGGCTCGGACGTGCTTGTGGTCGCGGTGGTGCTCGGCCTGCCATTCGGTGACTTCGCCTTCCCTGTCAAGCCGGCGTGTTGAGGAAGCGGCGCCCAACTGGTCCCGTCGTGACGCGCACAGGTGATGGCCGGCTGCGCCCCCAGTTCTCTCCGCGCCCCCAAGGCTGGTGGCGGTCAGACGTGCTGGACGGGCACATGACAGATGTCGATCGCAACCCATCCCGGGGCCGCAGCCGTGACGGAACGGTTACCGTACGGGTGCGAATCATGTCGGCGGCGACTAGGCTTGACAGCAAGCCCAGTGGTTCCTGGGATCATCTGCCCCCATTGTCTCCACTGCATTTTGCGTGCGCGCGACACGTCTTCACTGATTCTTAAAGCTCCCCAAGCATAGAGATTGTGACAGACGGGAGAGCCTCATGCTTATTTTTGTCATGACGTGCATGGCAGTTGTCCTGGTAGGCCTCATGGTCCGCCTTTCGCGACCTGCCTATGCCGATCTGAAGTGCGGTGACGCACCCATGTACTTTGACGGCGGACTCGTCGTCACATGGTCGGGGCCCGCCCCCGAAGAAGCACGGGTGAGGGTGGCGAACGGCGGTATCTTCGAGCGGGTCGAGCAGGCCACCGGGCCAGGGATTCCGTCGGACTACCCCGAGAAGTACTTGAAGAACCTTCGCACGTCCGAGGTGTTCAACGCCTGCACTGCATGGACTCCCGACGAGCTGGTGCGCTGGCAAGGACGCCACGGAATCGAGATGGAGCCCGAAGCCCTGAGCGTCTACGAAAGCTATCTCAAGAGCGGCAATACCATCTTCATGGCGCTGGTGGACCATCCGAGCGTCACTGATCCTGGATCATTCGTGGCCTGCAGCCTGGTACTCCAGCGCGCCGTGATCGTCTACAACGGCGGGCGTCAGGACCTGTTCCTCCGCTCATATTTCCACAGCGCGCGGGAAGACTCGTCAGAGTTTGTCAACTTCGCACCTGGCGGCAGTGTTCACTACTCATTCAAGACCGATACCGTCTGGTTCCCTCTGGAGCTGACCCGGTTCATCTCCGAGCCGTCCTCGTACGTCGAGCTGGATATCGTCACCTCCGAGGGATTCGACGAGGGCCTTCTTCCGGCCCCGTTCTCGGCGCGAGAAAGCGGCTATGTGCTTCTGGGGGACATCAAGTACCAGGTGAGGCGGGCCTCGGCTGTCCTCAGGATCGGAGATCAACGTCACGCCATCCCCGACTTCAGGCTCGAACTTGGCCGTTGAAATGCCACGCCTGCCCCGCCGAGGAATCGCGGAGCAGGCCTTCCGACGGCCGGCTGGGGGAACGACCAGTGCACCCTGCCGAGATCATATACCTGACCGGATTGGCGCTGGCAGTCATTGCCGTGACTTCGTTGACCTGTTTCGTTCGGATAGCAACGGAGTCCATGGCGCCGACACTACTTGTCGACGACCGTCTCCTGGTCGTCCGGAGGCCGGTACTGACGCGGCACTGTCCCGCTCGCGGCCAGGTCGTGGTCTTCACCTCCGGTACCGACGGGCGCAGGATGGTCAAGCGCGTCGCCGCCACAGGAGGGGACAGCGTTCTTGTCGGCGGCAGCGCCCGGGCGGACGGCTCGATCGACAACGGGACGCGGGTCGACGTACCCCTGCACGGAATTTTCGTACTGGGAGACAACCGAAGGGTTTCACGGGACTCACGAGAATACGGGTGCATCAGTTCGCGGCAGGTAACAGGCCGGGCCGTTCTCGTCGTATGGCCGCCACGTCGATTGCGGGTAGTCCGGTGACAGCCGAAGACCGTACGCGGAAACGGGCTCCACCGGGCGGGGACGGGTGCGGACTGCCCGGTGGAGTCCGGCCGCTACCGCGTCAGCAGCTTCTCCAGGACGTCCGCCCCCTTTGACGCGCCGCCCGCCCCGCGCACGATCCGGCTCAGGGCCGCCGCCCCGGGGCGGCAGGACCGGACGTCCTGGACGGCGTCGCGGAGGCCCTGCACGGTCGGCTCGGCGAGCGTCCTGCCGACCCGCAGCTCCTCCGCCCGCCGGGCGATCGCCCGCTGTTCCGGGATCTGCGGCACCGCCACGAAGGGCACCCCGTGGTAGAGAGACTCCATCGCCGAGTTCATCCCGGCGTGGCTCAGGAACACCTCGGTGTGTCGCAGCACCGCCACCTGCGGCACGTGCGCGTGCACTTCGACGTTCGCCGGGATCGGGCCCAGCGACTCCTGGTCCAGCCCGCCCACCGCCATGACGACCTGCCAGTCGCTGTCCCCGAACGCCTCGATGCAGGTCCGGTAGAACTCGGGCCGGTCGTTGAAGACGGTTCCCAGCGATATCAGCAGCACCGGGGCCTGCGACCGGGGGCTCCACTCCTCAGCGGTCTGCCGGCTGCTCAGCGACGGCCCGACGAAGTGGAAGCGCTCGTCGAAGGTGTCCCCCGACATCTGGAACTCGCGGGGGATGAACACCAGGCTCGTCGGGGCCACGTGGCCGAACATCAGGTTCGGGTCCTCGAGGAAGGTGTGGCCCTGCGCGAACTTCCCCATGTCCTGAATCGCGGCCACCAGCCGGGGGTTGGTGTGGTCGAAGTCGGCCGGTAAGTACACCTGCGCCGCCGAGAAGGACTCGTTCTCCGCGAAGGTCGGCACCAGGGAGACCTCCCGCACATCGAGCAGGTTCGCCAGCATCCTCCCGGTGAAGGTCACCGAGTCGTAGCACACCGCGTCCGGCGGGTCGGCCGAGAAGTGCTCGGCCAGGACGGGGAAAGAGGCACGCGCGTCGTCGAGGTAGTACTCCATCGTCACGGCGAGCTGTTCCGCCGTGAACTCGCCCCGCGCCGCCATGTCGGGCGGCAGCTGCGAGGGCAGGGTCACCGGCGACGCCCCGGCGGCGAAGGCGGCGTCCATGGTGGCTGGTCCCGTGGCGTAGCTGACCCGGTGACCGCGCCGGACCAGCTCCTCGACCAGCGGCAGGGTCGGGTTCACGTGCCCGGACGCGGGCGCGCTCACGAAGGCGAAATGGGCCATCAGCTCTCCTCCAGGATGACCGGCAGAGTCTTGTGCCCGTTGGTGAAGAAGGAACCCAGCGGCTCGAGTTCGGACGACGGGACGGCCAGCCGCAGCCGGGGGAACCGGGAGAACAGCGCGGACAGCGCCGTCGTCGCCTCCAGCTTCGCCAGGGGGCTGCCGAGGCAGTAGTGCACGCCGTGCCCGAAGGTGAGGTGGTCGGCCCGCGACTGCCGGGTGACGGAGAAGTCCTCCGCGTCGGCCCCGTGCTGCGCCGGGTCGCGGCCGGCCGCGCCGTAGGACAGCAGGATCGCCTCGCCCTTGCGGATCCGCACGCCGTCCGCGGAGATGTCCTCCACGGCGTACCGCAGCGGCAGGTTCGGCACCGGCGCCTGCCAGCGCAGGGTCTCGTCCACCACGTCCTCCCACGTGCTGGTCCCGGACCGGACCAGGGCGAGCTGGGACGGGTGCGTGGCCAGCGCGTGGACGGCGTGGTCGAGCAGGTTGACTGTCGTCTCGAAGCCGGCGGAGATGGTCAGCAGCAGGGTGTCCAGCAGTTCCCGCTCGGACAGTCGTGTGCCGTCCGCCTCCTGCGCGGCGATCAGGTCGCTGGTCATGTCGTCGCCGGGGTCGCGCCGTTTGGCGGCCACGAGCTCCTTGAGCAGCATGTACAGCTCGCCGGAGGCGGCCTGCACGCCCGCCGGGTCCGCGTCGAGGCTGAACACCGCGTCCACCAGCCGCCGCAGGTCCGCGCCGGTCTGCGCGGTCAACCCGAACAATCCGGTGATGACCTGGATCGGCAGCGGGAACGCGAACCGTGCGCGCAGGTCGACCGTCTGCCCCGGCGGCACCGTGGCCAGGTCGGCGATCAGGCCGGCCGTGATCTCCTCGACGCGCGGCCGCATCCCTTCGATGCGGCGCGGGGTGAACGCCTTGGCCACCAGGCTGCGCAGCCTGGTGTGGTCGGCCCCATAGGCGGTGAACATGTTCTGCATCGCGACCCACATGATCAGCGGCCAGTCCGGCGGGATGTCGCCGTCGCGCCACATGGGCCAGTGCTTGTTCGCGTCCTTGGAGACCTTCGGGTCGAGCAGCAGCTTCTTCGCCAGGTCGTGCCCGGTGACGACCCAGGCCGACACGCCACCGGGCAGTTCGACGGGCGTGGCCGGGCCGCGCTCGCGCAAGGCAGCGGCCTCGCCGAAGATGTCGCCGCCCGAGGGGTCGATGACGTACGCGTCGGCGGGCGGGGCCTGCGCGCGCACCGGCTCGGTGAAGGTGGTGGTCGTACGGGGCTTGGGCGGCTCGGTGACTTCCAGCAGGGAGGCGGTGAACCGCGAGCCCATGCCGAGGCCGATCGACATGATGGTGTCGCCGGGATTGAGGGTCTCGTCGTGCAGCAGCTGGTCGATGCCGAGCAGTTGGTCGCACGGCCCGACGTGGCCGAGCTCGCGCAGCATCGGCCAGGTGGTGCGGCCCAGGTCGATGCCGAGCGGCTCCAGCACGACGACCTCCAGTTGGGCCAGGCCCAGACCGGTGACGACGAACCTGGTGATGTCGGCGACGCCGACGCCGGCCTCCTCGGCGGCCTGCTCGACCGCGGTGACCAGTGCCCCGCTCATCAGCGTCAGATACGGGGCCAGGCCGGTGACCTCGATCGGCGTACGGTTGCGGTGGCCCTCGGGGTCCGGGATCGTCGGGGTGGCGAGGACCTCCATCTGGGTCGCGGAGCTGTTGGCGGTCGCGACCAGCCGCGCCCGGCCGCCCTCGCGGTTGAGCACGGCCGCGACCGCACCGTCGGCCAGGAAGATCCCGATGGTGGGCTGCCAGCGTTCCCACCGCGGCGGCAGGAACCGGGCGGTGGCCGTGACCAGGGTCGCGGTCGCGGCCGGGTCGGCCACCAGGTGCGCGGCGGCGGACTGCAGCGCGGCCGAGCCGCCGTTGCTGGTCGCCTCGACCTCGTAGACGAGGGCGTGGCCGAGGCCGAGGACCCGCTGCAGGTGGCAGGAGGACGCCATGTGGTCCTGGTGGTCCATCTGGGCGTAGGCGGCCATGGAGATGTCGGCGCCGCTGAGGCCGGACTCGCGCAGGGCTCCGATCGCCGCGTGCACGGCCATCGCGTGCTCGGTGACGTCGTCGGAGCGGGTGAACGACACGAAGTCCGACAGCGCGAGCAGCCGCCGCATGGTCGCGGTGTCCGGCACGGCCTGCGTCGCGGGCGTGCGGGGCGGCAGATATCGCCCCGTTCCGCCGATGTAGACGTTGTCCCAGATCATGCGTAGTCCTTTCCCCTGAGTGCGGACAACCCGGCCCCGTATCCGCTGAAGTCGAGGAGCCATGTGCTGATGGCCAGTGCCGTGGCCGCGGAGTGCTCCTCCAGTACGGTGAAGTGGTCGCCCGAGACGGTGAGCACTTCCTGGGCGGTGGTGGACAGCCGGGGCCACGAGCGCTTCCCGGTGCCCACCAGCAGCACCGGCGCGGTGACGGGCTCCGGGGCGCCGGCCAGATCGAGGTAACGGCCCATCGCCACCAGCCGGTCGTCGTCGACCGGCTGGACCTGGTGGCCGGCGTCGAGCATGCCGGTGAGCACACCCGGCAGGTCGTCGGGGTAGCCGTCGATGAGCACCACGGCGCTGGGCCGGGCCCCCCGCCGTTCCAGTTCCCCGGCGGTCGCCAGCGCCAGCCACGCGCCCACCGAACGGCCGACCAGCACCGGCGCGGCGACGGCCGACGCGGCCTCGGCGAGTACCTGGACCAGGACGTCGGCGTCCGCGGGCAGCGGGTCGCCGGCGAAGCCCGGCAGGGTGACCGCCGTGACGTCGCGGACCGCCTCCAGCGCCGCGGCGAACCGCCCGTACTCCTCGATGCCGCTGGACGCCAGCGCGGACGGCAGGCAGACCAGCGACGGCTGGAGGAAGCCGGCCGCGAGGGCGACCGCCTCGGCCTTGGGCGCGTCGGTGGCCGGGCTCAGCCGGGACGCCGTGGCCAGCAGGTCGAGGCCGTCCTGCGCGCGGCCGACGTCGACGGCCTTGCGCAGCAGGCGCTCCATCGGCCCGGCGACCCGGTTCTCCGGCGAGCACAGCTGCCCGTAGAGGTGGTTGACGAGCTGTTCGGGCGTCGGGAAGTCGAAGACGAGGGTCGCCGGGAGCTGGAGCCCGGTGGCCGCGTTGAGCCGGTTGCGCAGCTCGATGGCGGTCAGCGAGTCGACGCCGTGGTCGCGGAACAGCTGACGCGGGTCGTCGATCCCGCCGGGGGCCATCCCGAGGATGCTCGCGCTGTGCGTGACGACCAGGTCGAGCAGCAGGGCGCGCTGCTCGGCCTCGGGCAGGGCTTCGAGCCTGGCCCGCAGGCCGCCGGGGCCGGCCGCCGGGGCCGGCGCGCGCCGCGGCCGGACGAGTCCGCGCAGCAGCGCGGGCGGGGTGTCGATCGCCGCGAGGTCGAGGCGGACCGGCACCAGCGCCGGGCGTTCGCCGGACAGGGCGGTGTCGAACAGGTCGAGGGCCTGCTCGGTGGCCAGCGGCAGCATCCCGGTCCTCGCCAGCCGGCGGTGGTCGGCCCCGGTCAGGTTCCCGGTGATGCCGCTGGACTCGGCCCACTGGCCCCAGGCCAGGGAGGTGGCCGGCAGACCGCGCGCGTGCCGGTGCTCGGCGAGCGCGTCGAGGAACGCGTTCGCGGCGGCGTAGTTGGCCTGCCCGGGGGCGCCGAACACCCCGGACGCCGAGGAGAACAGCACGAACGCCCGCAGGTCCAGGTGCTCGGTGGCCTCGTGCAGGTGCCACGCGGCATCGGCCTTCGGGCGCAGTGCCGTGTCGATCTGTTCCGGTGTCATCGATCCCACCAGGGCGTCGTCGACGACCCCGGCGGCGTGCACGACGGCCCGCAGGTCGGGGATCGAGGCGACGAGATCCCTCAGTGCCCCGCGGTCACCGGCGTCGCAGGCGACCACGGTGAGGGCGGCGCCCAGCTCCTGCCGGAGCCCGGGCGGCTCGACGCCGCGGCGGCCGGCGAGCACCACGTGCGGGGCGCCGTGCCGCGCGACCAGGTGCCGGGCGACCAGGACGCCGAGGGTGCCGGTGCCGCCGGTGATCAGCACGGTGCCGTCCAGGGGCGCGCCGTCCAGGGGTCCGGCCGGCCCGGTCGGGGCGGCCGGGGCGGCCCTCACCAGCCTCGGCACGAGGGCGGTTCCGTCGCGCAACCGGATCTCGGGCTCGCCGTCGCTCACGGCGGCGCGCACCGCGGCGGGGAGCGCCCGTCGTGACGCGGCCGTGCCGTCGTGCCGGACGGTCAGGATCCGCCCGGGGTTCTCGCTGTGCGCGCTGCGCAGGAAGCCGCGGGCGGCGGCCGAGGCGAGGTCGTCGCCGGTGAGGACCACGAGCCGGTCCGGCGTGTCGGTGGCCAGGAACTCCCGGACCCTGCCGAGCAGTTCCCGGGTCACCGCGTGGGCGGCCGCGACCGGTTCGCCCTCGCCGACGACCTCGTGGAGGACCGTCTCGGTGTCCGGGCCGTCCGGTGCCGCCATCGGGGTCCAGTCGACGGCGAACAGCGTGTTCGGCCGGCGCCCGGCCCCGTGACCCGCCGCTTCGACGGGCCGCAGGACGATCTCGTCGATGCTCACGACCGGCGTCCCGGCGGTGTCGGTGATCCGCACCGCGCAGGTGTCCGGCCCGGTCGGGTGCAGCACCACGCGGACCGTCGCGGCCGACCCGGTGACCGACACACCGGAGAACGAGAAGGGCAGCCGCGCCGGGCTGCCGCCGGCGCCGCCGTCCTCGGCGGCGAGGCCGGCGAGCAGGGTCAGCGGCTGGATGGCGGCGTCCAGGAGCGCGGGGTGGACGCGGTAACCGGTGAGCTGCGCGGGGTCCGCCGGGAAGCTCACCTCGGCGTGCAGGTCCTCGCCGTGCCGCCGGATGCCGGTGAGCCCCTGGAAGGTCGGCCCGTAGTCGTAGCCGGCTTCGGCGAGCCGGTCGTAGAGCGAGCCGATGTCGATCGGCGCGGCCTCGCCGTCGTCCGCCCCGGGCACGGCCGTCCGGTCGGCCCGTGTCGCCCGGTCCGCCGGCGGACCGAGCACGCCGGTCGCGTGGCGGGTCCACTCGTCGGGCTCGGCGGCGGTGCGGGAGTGGACGGTGACGGGCCGGCGTCCGGTGTCGTCGGGCGCGCCGACGGTGACCTGCACGTGCACCCCGTCGCACTCGGACAGCACGAGCGGCGCCTCCAGGACCAGCTCGGACAGTACGGGGCTGGCCGTGTGCTCGCCGGCGTGGACGGCCATGTCCACGAACGCCATCGCGGGCAGCAGCGTCGAACCGAGCACGGTGTGCTCGGCCAGCCACGGGTGGACGGACGCGGAGAGTTTCCCGGTCAGCACCACGCCCTGCCCGTCGGGGAGCTTCACCAGGGACCGCAGCAGCGGGTGGTCGGGCGCGTCGGGGCCCTCCGACGGGGTGGTGGGCCGGAGCCAGTAGTGCTGGTGCTGGAAGGCGTACGAAGGCACACGCACATCCGACGTCCCCGCCGTCGCCGTCGCCGTCGCGGGTGGCGTCCAGCGCACCGCGCCGTCCGCCCACAACCGCCCCAGCCCCGCGAACAACCGCTCCGGAGAATCACCACCACGCCGCATCAACCCGTTCCCCACCAACAGCGGATGCGGACCCACCTCCACAAACCCCGTAACACCCCGGCCCGCCAGCCACTCCAAGGCATCGGCGAACCGGACCGGTTCCCGCGCCTGCCGCACCCAGTACCCGGGCTCCCCCAGGTCCACCGGACGCCCGGCCACCGTCGAGACCACCGGGATCACCGGCTCACCGAACGACAGCCCCGCAGCCACCCGGCCCAGCTCCTCCAGCACCGGATCCATCCGCGCCGAATGGAACGCGTGACTCACCTCCAGCCGCCGCACCCGGCGCCCACGGCCCCGCCACACCTCGGCGACCGCCTCCACCGCGGCCTCGTCCCCCGACACCACCACCGCGTCCACCGCGTTGACCGCCGCCACCTCGGCCCCCGGCACCAGCGACCCCTCCACCTCCTCCAGCGACGCCTGGAGCGAGACCATCGCCCCACCACCGGGCAACCCCTGCATCAACCGGCCCCGCGCCCCCACCAGCGCACACGCGCCCTCCAGCCCCAGAACCTCCGCCACATGAGCCGCCGCCACCTCACCGACCGAGTGCCCCACCACGAAGTCCGGCCGCACACCCAGCCACTCCACCAACCGGAACAGCGCCACCTCCAGCGCGAACACCGCACCCTGGGTGAACTCCGTCTCCCCCAGCACCCCCTCCCCGTCCTCGAACAGCACCTCCACCGGCAACCCCAGCAACCCGCACACCTCGTCCAACGCCCGCGCGAACACCGGGAACTCGCGGTACAAGCCCCGCCCCATCCCCGCCCACTGGCCACCCTGACCGGAGAACACGAACGCCGACCTGCCCGAGTCGCGGGCTTCGCCGATCACCAGCCCGGGATGCGCCTCCCCGCGCACCAAGGCCGCCAGTGCCTCCGGTCCGGTCACCACGGCCCGGTGGGCGAACCGAGTCCGCGCGGCGAGCGCGGCGCCGATTCCGTCCACGTCGGGGGCCTTGGCCGTGTACGCCTGCAGCCTGCGGGCCTGGGCCCGGAGCGCCTGCTCGGACTTGGCCGACAGCAGCCACGGCACCGGCACGACGGCCGCGGGGGCGGACGTGGAAGCGGGATCGTGGGCAGCGGACTCGGGCGACGTCTTCTCGGCCGGCTCCGGGGCCGGTGCCTCAAGGATCACGTGCGCGTTGGTGCCACTGATGCCGAACGCCGACACGCCGGCACGGCGGGGACGCCCCGTCTCCGGCCACGGCCGGGCCTCGGTCAGCAGGGAGACACGGCCCGCCGACCAGTCGACGTGCGAGGTCGGCGCGTCGACGTGCAGCGTCGGCGGCAGTTCACCGTGCCGCATCGCCATCACCATCTTGATCACACCCGCCACACCGGCGGCGGCTTGCGTGTGGCCGATGTTCGACTTCACCGACCCCAGCCACAACGGCTCCACCCGGTCCCGGCCGTACGCCGCCAACAGCGCCTGCGCCTCGATGGGGTCACCGAGCGTCGTCCCCGTACCGTGCGCCTCCACCGCGTCCACCTCGGACGCCTGCAAGCCGGCGTTCGCCAGCGCCTGGCGGATGACGCGTTCCTGCGACGGGCCGTTGGGCGCGGTCAGGCCGTTGGACGCCCCGTCCTGATTGACCGCCGAACCCCGCACCACCGCCAGCACCTGATGGCCGTTACGGCGGGCGTCCGACAGCCGCTCCATGAGCACGACACCCGCGCCCTCACCCCACGCCGTACCATCAGCGGCCTCGGCGAACGCCTTCACCCGCCCATCGGCGGCGAGCCCCCGCTGGCGGGAGAAGTCGATGAAGGCGGCGGGCGTCGCCATGACCGTCACACCGCCGGCCAGGGCCAGTGAGCACTCCCCCGAGCGCAGCGCCTGCGCCGCCAGGTGGATCGCCACCAGCGACGACGAGCACGCCGTGTCCACCGACACCGCCGGACCCTCCAGCCCCAGCAGGTACGACACCCGCCCGGAGGTCACACTCGTCGCCGTGCCGGTGGCCACATAGCCGTCCGCGTCGCGCGCGATCTGGTCCACTCCGCCCGCGTAGCCGGATGCCCAGATGCCGGTGAAGACGCCCGTCCGGCTGCCCCGCAACGACGTCGGATCGATCCCCGCGTCCTCGAACGTCTCCCACACCGTCTCCAGCAGCACCCGCTGCTGCGGATCCATCGCCAACGCCTCACGCGGCGAAATCCCGAAGAACCCGGCATCGAAGCCACCCGCGTCCCCGAGAAAACCACCCGACCGCGTGTACGACGTCCCGGGACCACCGGCCGGATCGTAGAGACGACCCACGTCCCACCCACGGTCCGACGGGAACTCCCCCACCGCCTCCACCCCACCGGACACCAAGTCCCACAGCTCCCGGGCAGACCCCACACCACCCGGGTACCGGGCCCCCAACCCCACCACGACCACCGGATCGTCCGACACCGGAACACCGACCGGCACGGGCGCGACCGTCCGGCGCTCCTTGCCGAGGACCACCTCACGCAGGTATTCGGCCAGCCGGGCCGGGGTCGGGTGGTCGAAGACCATCGTCGCCGTCAGCCGGGTCCCGACCGCCGTGGAGAGCCGGTTGCGCAGCTCCACGCCGGTCAGCGAGTCGAAGCCCAGGTCCTTGAAGGCCCGGTCGCCACCGATCTCGTCGCTGCGGCCCAGCACGGCCGAGGCGTGGGTCCTGACCAGGTCGAGCAGGATCTCGCGTTGCCGGGCCTCGGGGAGCGATCCCAGCTCGCCCGCCAGTCCGGTGGTCGGCACCGGTCTGCGGGCGCGTGCCAGCGCGCGCAGCACCGGCCGGTCGCCCAGTGCGGACACCTTGAGTCGGGCCGCGACCACCGCCGGTTCCGCGGTGTCCAGGCCCCCGTCGAACAGCCCGAGTCCGTAGTCGGTCGCCATCGGCAGCAGGCCCGCGCGGGCGAGGCGTTCACCGTCGGCCTCGGACATCTGCCCGGTCAGCCCGCTGGTCTCGGCCCAGTAGCCCCAGGCCAGCGACACCCCCGGCAGGCCCTGGGCGCGCCGGTACGCGGCCAGGCCGTCGAGGTAGGCGTTGGCCGCGGCGTAGTTGGCCTGCCCGGGGCTGCCGAGCGTCCCGGCCGCCGAGGAGAAGAGGACGAACGCCGTCAGGTCCCGTCCCCGGGTGAGTTCGTGCAGGTTCCACGCCGCCCGGGCCTTGGGCTCCCAGACCGCGGCGAGACGTTCGGGGGTCAGGGACTCGACCACGGCGTCGTCCAGCACGCCCGCCGCGTGCACGACCGCGGTCAGCGGGTGCGCGGCCGGGATCGCGTCCAGCACGGCCGCCAGCGCGTCCCGGTCGGCCACATCACAGGCGGCCACGGTCACCTCCGCGCCCAGCCCGGCCAGCTCCTCGCACAACGCCGCCCCGCCACCACTACGGCTGACCAGCACCACGTGCCGCACACCCCGCTCGGCCACCAGATGCCGGGCCACACGACCCCCCAGCGTCCCCGTACCACCGGTGATCAGCACGGTGCCCTCGGGGTCGACCGGCTGAGGAACAGTGAGAACGATCTTCCCCACGTGAGCGGCCCGACTCATGAACCGGAAGGCGTCCCGCGCGCGGCGGACGTCCCAGGTGGTGAGTGGTGGCAGACGCAGCTCGCCCGCGCCGAGCAGCCGGACGGCCTCGGCCAGGATCTCCCCCAGCCGTTCCGGTCCCGCGTCGGCCAGGTCGAAGGCCAGCACGCCGGGCCGGATGTCGGCCTTGCCCATCTCCACGAACCGCCCGCCGGGCGCGAGCAGCCGCAGGGAGGCGTCCAGGAACTCACCGGACAGCGAGTTCAGCACCACGTCGAAGGGTCCGAACCGGTCGGCGAACTCCAGGGTCCGGGACGAGGCGATGTGATCCTCGTCCAGCCCCAGGGCGCGCAGCGCGTCCCACTTGCCCGGGCCGGCGGTCGCGTGGACGTCCGCGCCCCAAAGCCGCGCGAGCTGGACCGCCGCCATGCCGACGCCGCCGGCCCCGGCGTGGATCAGCACCCGGTCACCGGCCTTCAGCCCGCCCAGGTCGCGCAGGCCGTACCAGGCGGTCATGAACGCGATCGGCACAGTGGCGGCCTGGGTGAACGTCCACTCGTCGGGGATGCGCACCAGCACCCTGTGGTCGGCGACGGCCACCCGGCCGAACGCGCCGGGCAGCAGCCCGGCGACCCGGTCACCCGGCCGCAGCCCGGCGACCTCGGCGCCGACCTCGGTGACGACGCCCGCGCCCTCGCTGCCGAGCAGCGCCGGGTCCGGGTAGACGCCGAGGGCGATCAGTACGTCCCGGAGATTCAGGCCGGCCGCCCGCACGGCGACGCGCACCTCCCGGGGCCCGGGCGGGGCCTGCTCGTACGGCAGGAAGGCGAGGTCGTCCAGGCTGCCCGTGCCCGCCTGCGTCAGCCGTCCGTCGAACGCCTCCGGTGCGGAGCGCACGAGCCGGGGCACGTAGACGGCCCCCCGGCGCACCGCCATCTGGTCCTCGTCGCCGACCGACAGGCCGTCGGGCAGCTCGTCGGCGTCCACGAGCACGAATCGGCCGGGGTGCTCGGACTGCGCGGACCGGACCAGGCCCCATACGGCCGAGGCTTCCGGGTCGCTCACTCCCTCACCGGGAACGACGGCGACCGCGCCCCGCGTGCGCACCACGAGCCGTTCGCCGGGCCCGGCCAGGAAGTCCTGGAGGGCCGTCAGCGCCTCGGCGACCGAGCCGGGCGAGACGACGGCGTCGCCGAGCGCGCCTTCGCCGGGGGTCAGCGGAATCCAGTCGAGGGCGTACAGCGGGCCGCGTTCGGCCATCGGACGGGTGGTCAGCGCCTCGATGGTCGCCACGGGCTCGCCGGACCGGTCCGCCAGGTGGACGGCGTACGTGCCGGGGCGCACCACCGTCAGCCGCACGCGCGCGGAGGTCACGCCGGTGCGGTGGACCGCGATCCCGCCCAGCGAGAACGGCAGCCGCACGTCGCCTTCCGTGCCGGACAGCAGCGCCAGCGGTTGCAGGGCGGCGTCCAGCAGCGCCGGATGGACGGAGAACCGGGCCGCGTCCGGCACGGTGACCTCGGCGAACACCTCCTTGCCGCGGCGCCACACCGCCTGCACGGCCTGGAAGGCCGGCCCGTACTCGTAGCCCGCCGCGGCGAGCGTGTCGTAGAGCCCGGTGACCGGTTCCGCGCCGGCCGGCGGCCACTGCGTCAGCTCCTGCCCGGCCACGGCCCGCCCAACCACAGGCTGCCCGCTCACCGTGCCGGTGGCGTGCCGCACCCAACCGTCCGTACGGGACCGGACGTCGACCGTGCGGCGGCCGGTCCCGTCCGGTTCGCCCACGACGACCTGCACGTCCACCGCGCCGTCCGCGGGCAACATCAGCGGCGCCTCCAGGACCAGTTCCTCCACGGCCGCCCCGGCCGCGTGCACCACCAGTTCCACGAACGCCGTCGCGGGCAGCAGCACCGTCCCCAGTACGGAGTGGTCCGCGAGCCAGGGGTGGGTGGCCAGGGAGAGCCGACCCGTCAGGACCCGCTGCTCGCCCACCTCGACAGCGGCGCCGAGCAGCGGGTGGTCCACCGGGTCGAGCCCGGCCGCGGACACGTCTCCCGCGCCTCCGGCGAGCCAGAACCGCGTCCGCTGGAAGGGGTAGGTGGGCAGCGCCACCGGCTCCCCTTCGGGGAACGGCCACCGCACCGGCACACCCGCGACGAACAGCCGCGCCGCGGCGGCCAGGAACTCGGCCGGGGTGCCGTGGTCGCGGCGCAGTGTCCCGGTCACCACACCCGCCTCGTGCTCCTCCAGCGCGGGCGTGAGCACCGGGTGCGGGCTGATCTCGACGAAGACGGGGTCGCCGCCCGAGGCGAGCAGCAGCCGGGTGGTCCGGTCGAACAGCACGGGTTCGCGAAGGTTTCGGTACCAGTAATCGGCGTCGAGGGCGGAGGTGTCGATCTCCTCGCCGGTGACCGTGGAGTAGAACGGGATCGTCGCCGGGCGCGGTGTGATGTCGGCGAGGTCGGTGAAGAGTTGCTCGCGGATCGCCTCGACCTGGGCCGAGTGCGCGGCGTAGTTGACGGGCAGGCGCCGGGCGCGGATGTCGTCGGCCTCGCAGGCCGCCAGCAGCTCCTCCAGCGCGTCCAGATCGCCCGAGACGACGACCGAACCGGGGGCGTTGACCACCGCGACGGTGATCCGGTCGTCCCAGCGGGCCACGAACTCGACGGCCCGCTCGTGCCCGAGGCCGACCGACACCATCCCGCCCTGGCCGGCCAGAGCGACCAGCGCCTTGCTCCGCAGGGCGACCACCTTGGCCGCGTCCTCCAGGGACAACGCCCCGACGACGTACGCGGCGGCGATCTCACCCTGCGAATGCCCGACGACGGAATCGGGCTCGACCCCGTGCGCACGCCACAGCGCGGCCAGGGCCACCATCACCGCGAACAGCGCGGGCTGCACGACGTCAACCCGCTCCAGCGAACCACCGCCGGTCAGCACCTCCACCAACGACCAGTCCGTGTACGGCGCCAACGCCGCGTCACACGCGTCGATCGCCTCCCGGAACACCGGCTCCGAGGCGTACAACTCCCCGCCCATACCCACCCACTGGGCACCCTGCCCCGGAAAGACGAACACCGACCGACCCACCGGGCGGGCGGTCCCGGTGACCAGACCCGGCGCCGACCGGCCCTCCGCCAGGGCGTCCAACGCCTCCACACCGCTCAGCACCACGGCCCGGTGCTCGAACACGGTGCGGGCAGCCAGAGCGCCCCCGACCGCCGCCGGGCTCACCTCGGGACGTACTGCGGTGAACTCGCCCAGCCGGCGCGCCTGCTCCCGCAGCACCGCTTCCGACTTCCCCGACAGCACCCAGGGCACGACCCCGCCCGTGGACCCTGTCGAAACCCCGGCCGGCTCCTCGGCAGCCGCCTCGATGACGACGTGCGCGTTGGTGCCGCTGATGCCGAACGCCGAGATGCCCGCGCGAGGCAGGTGGCCGTTGTCGGGCCAGGGCCGGGCCTCGGTGAGCAGCCGGATGTTGCCGGACTCCCAGTCGACGTGCGAGGTCGGCTCGTCGACGTGCAGCGTCGGCGGCAGTTGCCCGTGCCGCATCGCCATGACCATCTTGATCACGCCCGCCACGCCGGCGGCGGCCTGAGTGTGGCCGATGTTGGACTTCACCGAGCCCAGCCACAGCGGCTCGTCCCGGTCCTGACCGTAGGTCGCCAGAAGCGCGTGCGCCTCGATGGGGTCACCGAGCGTGGTGCCGGTGCCGTGCGCCTCCACCGCGTCCACGTCCGCCGTCGACAGCCCCGCGTTCGCCAGCGCCTGACGGATCACCCGCTCCTGCGACGGACCGTTCGGCGCCCCGAGGCCGTTGGAGGTGCCGTCCTGGTTGACCGCCGAACCCCGTACCACCGCCAGCACCCGGTGCCCGTTGCGGCGGGCGTCGGACAGGCGTTCCAACAGCAGCAGGCCCGCGCCCTCGGCCCAGGCCGTCCCGTCGGCCGCCTCGGCGAACGCCTTCACCCGGCCGTCAGGGGCCAGGCCGCGCTGGCGGGAGAACTCCGTGAACCCCAGCGGGGTCGCCATCACCGTCACCCCGCCGGCCAGGGCCAGTGAGCACTCCCCCGAGCGCAGTGCCTGCGCGGCCAGGTGCAGGGCCACCAGCGAGGATGAGCAAGCCGTGTCCAGCGAGACCGCCGCGCCCTCCAGCCCGAGCAGGTAGGCGATCCGGCCGGAGGTCACGCTGGTCGCGGCGCCCGTGCCGAGGTAGCCCTCGGAGTCGGCGGGCGCCTGGTCTCCGTAGCCGGAGGACCAGATGCCGGTGAACACACCCGTCCGGCTGCCCCGCAACGACGTCGGATCGATCCCCGCGTCCTCGAACGTCTCCCACGCGGTCTCCAGCAGCACCCGCTGCTGCGGATCCATCGCCAACGCCTCACGCGGGGAGATCCCGAAGAAATCGGCATCGAACCCCGCCGCGTCCGCGAGAAAACCACCCGACCGCGTGTACGACGTCCCGGGATGATCCGCGTCCGGATGGAACAACCCCTCGACATCCCACCCACGATCCGATGGGAACGCCCCGATCGCATCCATCCCGCCCGACACCAGACCCCACAGCTCCTCCGGCGACCCCACCCCACCCGGCAACCGGCACCCCATGCCCACGATCACCACCGGATCGTCCGACACCGACACCGCGGGCACCACCGGTGCCGCCGACGCCACACCCCCGTCGAGGATCCGGCTCAGCAGGTGCTCCGCGAGCTGCCCCGGGGTGGGATGGTCGAAGACGACGGTGGCGGTCAGGCGCAGGCCGGTGGCGGTGTTGAGCCGGTTGCGCAGTTCGACGGCGGTCAGGGAGTCGAAGCCGAGGTCCTTGAACGGCTGCCGGTCCCACGCGGCCCCCGGTTCGCTGTGCCCGAGCACGGCGGCGGTGTTGGCGGTGACCAGGTCGAGTGCGGCTCGCAGCCGTTCGGCCTCCGGCAGCGTCCGCAGGCGGTCGGCGATCGCGCCGTGCCGCGCCGGGCGCCGGGCCGCCTTGCGGGATATGAGGCCCTTGAGGGCCGCCGGGGCCGCCGGGGCGCCCGCCAGCACGGACAGGTCGAGGCGTGCCGGCACCAGCGCGGCCCGGTCCGTGGCCAGGGCCGCGTCGAACAGTGACAGGGCGTGGTCGGTGGCCAGCGGTACGACCCCGGCTCGCATCAGCCGGTCCTGGTCGACACCGGTCAGGTGCCCGGTCATGCCGCTGGCCTCCGCCCAGTAGCCCCAGGCCAGCGAGGTCGCCGGCAGTCCGAGGGCGCGCCGGTGCACGGCGAGGGCGTCGAGGAAGGTGTTGGCCGCGGCGTAGTTGGCCTGCCCGGGGCTGCCGAGCGTCCCGGCCGCCGAGGAGAAGAGGACGAACGCCGTCAGGTCCCGTCCCCGGGTGAGTTCGTGCAGGTTCCACGCCGCCCGTGCCTTGGGCTCCCAGACCGCGGCGAGACGTTCGGGGGTCAGGGACTCGACCACGGCGTCGTCCAGCACGCCCGCCGCGTGCACGACCGCGGTCAGCGGGTGCGCGGCCGGGATCGCGTCCAGCACGGCCGCCAGCGCGTCCCGGTCGGCCACATCACAGGCGGCCACGGTCACCTCCGCGCCCAGCCCGGCCAGCTCCTCGCACAACGCCGCCCCACCACCACTACGGCTGACCAGCACCACGTGCCGCACACCCCGCTCGGCCACCAGATGCCGGGCCGCACGACCCCCCAGCGTCCCCGTACCACCGGTGATCAGCACGGTGCCCTCGGGGTCGACCGGCTGAGGAACAGTGAGAACGATCTTCCCCACGTGAGCGGCCCGACTCATGAACCGGAACACGTCGACCGCGTCCCGGAGCGCGCGTACGTCCAACGGCAGCGGTGCGAACCCGCCGTCCGTGAAGGCCCGTACGACGGCGTCCAGGATCTCGCCGAGCCGTTCCGGCCCCGCGTCGGCGATGTCGAACGCCCGGTAGACGATGCCGGGATGGTCGGCCGCGTCGCGGATGTCGGTCTTGCCCATTTCCACGAACCGGCCGCCGGGCCCGAGCAGCCGCAGGGAGGCATCGACGAACTCGCCGGACAGCGAGTCCAGGACCACGTCCATGGGCGGGAACTTCTGCTCGAACTCCAGGGTGCGCGACGAGGCGATGTGGTCCTCGTCCAGTCCCAGGGCGCGCAGGGTGTGCCATTTGGCCGGCCCGGCGGTGGCGAACACCTCCGCCCCGAGCTTCCGGGCCAGTTGGATCGCCGCCATGCCGACGCCGCCGGTGCCGGCGTGGATCAGGACCCGGTCACCGGCGTTCAGCCCGCCCAGGTCGCGCAGGCCGTACCAGGCGGTCAGAAACGCCACGGGCACTGACGCGGCCCTGGCGAACGGCCAGTCGTCGGGCATCCGGACCAGCAGCCGCTGGTCGGCGACGGTGACCGGGCCGAAGGCGCCGGGGACCAGGCCCATGACGCGGTCGCCGGGCCGGAACCGGGTGTCCGGGCCGGTTTCGAGGACGACGCCCGCGCCTTCGCCGCCCATCAGGGCCTCGCCGGGGTAGACGCCGAGGGCGATCAGCACGTCCCGGAAGTTGAGTCCGGCCGCCCGCATGGCGATCCGGACCTGCCCGGGCCCCAGCGGCTCCATGAGCTCCGGGCGGGACACCAGCGCCAGGTCGTCGATGCTGCCGGTGCCCGTGTCCTCCAGCCGCCAGGTCCCGTCCGGCGGGGTGAGGCTCGCGCCGACGCGGACCAGGCGGGGGACGCGCAGCGCCCCTTGGCGTACCGCCAGTTCCGGCTCGTCCGTGCCGGCGATCAGCGCGGGGTCCCAGGTCGGGTCGGCGTCGACCAGGACGAGCCGGTCGGGGTGCTCGGCCCGCGCGCCGCGGACCAGGCCCCAGACCATCGAGTGGTGGAGGCCGACCACGTCACCGGGCGCGGCGGCGACGGCGTTGCGGGTGACGACGGCCAGCCGCGTCCGCTCACCCGCCAAGTGATCCCGGATCACGGCGAGTACGCTCCGCGCGCTCTCGTACGCCGCCTCGACGGTGTCCGCCTCGGGCTCCGGCCCGGTCACCTCGTGGACGACCAGGTCCGCGGGGTCGCCGCCCGTCGACGCCGGTTCGAAGGCCAACGATTCAAAGGGCAGCCAGTCGAGTGCGTACAGGCTGTCCGGGACGGCGGTGGCGTCCCGGACGGTCAGCGCGGTGATGTCCGCGACCGGGGTGCCGTCCGGATCGGCGACGGCCACGGTGTACGTGTCCGGCCCGGTGGCGGACAGGCGTACGCGCAGCGTCCGGCTGCCCGCGGGCCGTATCGCCACTCCGGCGAACGCGAACGGCAGGCCGGTGCGGTCGGTGAGGAACGCCATGGGATGCAGTGCGGCGTCGAGCAGCGCGGGGTGCAGGGCGAACGGTTCCTCGGCGGGAAGCTCCACCTCGGCGTAGACGGTGTCGCCGACCCGCCAGGCCGCCGTGACGCCCTGGAACGCCGGCCCGTACTCGTAGCCGAGCACGGACAACGCGTCGTAGAGCCCGTCGACGTCGAGGGTCTCACCGGCCGGCAGCCAGTCCCAGGCTCTCAGCACCGGCTCCTCGCCCAGGGTCCCGGTGGCGTGCCGCACCCACTCGTCGCCGTCGTGCGAGTACACCGTGAGCGGGTTGCGGCCGTCGTTCTCGGGGCCCACGACGACCTGGAGGTGCACCGGGGTGTCGTCGAGGACGAGCGGCGTTTCGAGCACCAGCTCCTCGACCGCGTGGCCGAGCCGGCCGGCCGCGTAGGCCGCCATTTCCGCGAACGCGGTGCCGGGCAGGAGGACGGAGCCCCGCACGGCGTGGTCGGCCAGCCACGGGTGGGTGGCGAGCGAGATCCGTCCGCTGAGCACCGCGCCGTCGGGCAGTTCCACGAACGTGCTGAGCAGGGGGTGGTCGCCCGACGCCGTCGGGACGGGCCGCAGCCAGTACGGCCGGCGCTGGAAGGCGTACGTCGGCAGGCTGACGGGCTCGGTGTCGTCCGGGAACCGCCAGTGGACCGGGACACCATGGACGTGCAGGCGGCCGAGCGAGGTGAGGAAGTCGTCCTGGTCGCGCCGGAGCGTGCCGGTGACGAGGAGGTCGGAGCCGTGGTGGTGACCGGTCTCCTCGACGGCGGAGACCAGGACCGGGTGCGGGCTGATCTCGACGAAGACGGTGTGGCCGTGGTCGAGCAGCAGCCGGGTGGTCTGGTCGAACAGCACGGGTTCGCGGAGGTTGCGGTACCAGTAGGCGGCGTCGAGGGCGGAGGTGTCGACCGGCTCGCCGGTGACCGTGGAGTAGAACGGGATCGCCGCCGGGTGCGGTGTGATGCCGGCGAGGTCGGTGAGCAGGTGCTCACGGATCGCCTCGACCTGGACGGAGTGGGCGGCGTAGTCGACGGGCAGGCGGCGGGCGCGGACGCCGTCGGCCTCACAGGCCGCCAGCAGTTCGTCCAACGCGTCCCGATCACCCGATACCACCACGCTGTCCGCCGAGTTGACCACCGCCACGGTCAGCCGGTTGTCCCAGCGGGCCACGAACCCGGCGGCCTGCTCATGCCCGAGGCCGACCGACACCATCCCGCCCTGGCCCGCCAGGGCGACCAGGGCCTTGCTGCGCAGGGCGACCACCTTGGCCGCGTCCTCCAACGACAACGCCCCCGCCACGTACGCCGCCGCGATCTCCCCCTGCGAATGCCCGACCACGGCATCAGGCTCCACACCATGCGCACGCCACAACTCCGCCAGCGCCACCATCACCGCGAACAGAGCCGGCTGCACCACATCCACCCGCTCCAACGACCCACCACCGACCAGCACCTCCACCAACGACCAGTCCGTGAACGGCGCCAACGCCGCCTCACACGCATCGATCACCTCCCGGAACACCCGCTCCGAGCCGTACAACTCCCCGCCCATCCCCACCCACTGCGCACCCTGCCCCGGAAACACGAACACCGACCGACCCAACGGACGGACGGTCCCGGTGACCAGACCCGGCGCCGTACCGCCCTCCGCCAGGGCGTCCAACGCCTCCACACCGCTCAGCACCGCACGGTGATCGAAACGCGACCGCCCCGCCAACGCCCGACCCACCGCAACCGCGCCAACCCCCGGATGCCCGGCCAGGAACGCCCCCAGCCGACGTGCCTGCTCCCGCAACGCCACATCCGACTTCCCCGACAACACCCACGGCACCACCCCGCCTGCGGACCCCGTCGAAACCTCGACCGGCTCTTCGGCAGCCGCCTCGATCACCACATGCGCGTTGGTGCCGCTGATGCCGAACGCCGACACGCCGGCACGGCGGGGACGCCCCGTCTCCGGCCACGGCCGGGCCTCGGTGAGCAGTGAGACACGGCCCGCCGACCAGTCGACGTGGGAGGTCGGCGCGTCCACGTGCAGGGTCCGCGGCAGTTCACCGTGCCGCATCGCCATCACCATCTTGATCACACCCGCCACACCGGCGGCGGCCTGGGTGTGGCCGATGTTCGACTTCACCGACCCCAGCCACAACGGCTCGTCCCGCCCCTGACCGTAGGTCGCCAGGAGTGCCTGGGCCTCGATGGGATCGCCAAGGGTGGTCCCGGTGCCGTGGGCCTCCGCCGCGTCCACGTCCGCCGTCGACAGTCCGGCATTCGCCAACGCCTGCCGGATGACGCGTTCCTGGGACGGACCATTCGGCGCCGCAAGCCCGTTCGACGCACCGTCCTGATTCACCGCCGAACCCCGCACCACCGCCAGCACCCGGTGACCGTTGCGACGGGCGTCCGACAACCGCTCCAGCAGCACCAACCCCGCACCCTCACCCCACGCCGTACCGTCGGCCGCCTCGGCGAACGCCTTCACCCGCCCATCGGCGGCAAGCCCCCGCTGCCGCGAGAACTCGACGAACCCCGCCGGCGTCGCCATCACCGTCACACCACCGGCCAACGCCAGCGAACACTCCCCCGCCCGCAATGCCTGCGCCGCCAGGTGGATCGCCACCAGCGACGACGAGCACGCCGTGTCCACCGACACCGCCGGACCCTCCAGCCCCAGCAGATACGACACCCGCCCGGACGTGGCGCTGGTGGCTGTTCCGGTGGCGAGAAAGCCTTCGAGGTCCGGCGGCGGCTGGTTGCCGTAGCCGGAGGACCACAGGCCGGTGAACACGGCTGTGCGGCTGCCGCCGAGTGTGGTCGGGTCGATGCCGGCGTACTCGAAGGTCTCCCAGGCGGTCTCCAGCAGCACCCGCTGCTGCGGGTCCATCGCCAGTGCCTCGCGCGGCGAGATGCCGAAGAACCCGGCGTCGAAGCCGGCGCCGTCGGCGAGGAAGCCGCCCGACCGGCTGTAGGTCGTGCCCGGCCGGTCCGGGTCAGGGTCGTGGACGACGTCCCATCCACGGTCCGGCGGGAATTCGGTGATCGCGTCGACACCGTCCGAGACAAGCCGCCACAGGCCGTCCGGGGACTCCACTCCGCCCGGGTAGCGGCAGCCCATGCCGATGATCGCGATCGGCTCGCGCGCGGCCTCCTCCATGTCGGCGAGGCGCCTACTGAGCACTCCCAGGTCGGCCGTGGCGCGCTTGAGGTAAGTGCGGAGCTTCTCTTCGTCGGACATCGCTACTCCTCAGCGTTTCGGGACTCGCCCGAGCGGATGACCTCGGTCCTGCGGTGCGCATCGTCCAGAAGGCTGAACAGTTCGTCGTCGCTGGCCTCGTCGACACCGGCCGCGGAGCCGGTACGTCTGGCGGTCCAGGCCGCGAGAAGCGCTTCGAGGCGGGCCGCGACGGTCTCGTAGTCGGCGTCGGCGGCTGCCGCGTCCAGGGTGGACTTGAGCCGGTCGAGTTCGGCGAGCAGGGGGTCGGGTTCGGTGCCGTGCAGCCGTGTGTGCACGAAGGCGGCGAGGCGGGCCGGTGTCGGGTGGTCGAAGACGAGCGTGGCGGGCAGGCGCAGGCCGGTGTCCGCGTCGAGCTGGTTGCGCAGTTCCACGGCGGTGAGCGAGTCGAACCCGATGTCGGTGAACGCCTGGTCGGGGTTGACCGCCTCCGGTGACGAGTGCCCCAGGACGAGGGCGACCTGGCCCACGACGAGTTGCAGCACGTCGGCCTGCGTCCACGCGCGGTCGGCGGCCTGCCTGCGCCGGGGCCGTACCAGCTCCCGCAGCAGGGCGGGCGGGTCGCCGGCGCGGCGCAGCCCCGGCAGGTCGAACCTGACGGGGACGAGGGTGGGAGTGCCCGCGGTCAGCGCGGCGTCGAACAGGGCCAGCGCGTCCGTCGTCGGCAGCGGCCGTACGCCGGCCCTGGCCAGGCGGTGCCGGTCGACGGCGGTCAGACCTCCGGTCATGCCGCTGGCCTCCGCCCAATAGCCCCAGGCGAGCGACACGGCCGGCTGTCCCTGGGCGTGCCGGTGTGCGGCGAGGCCGTCGAGGTACGCGTTCGCCGCCGCGTAGTTCGCCTGGCCCGCACCGCCCAGCACACCGGCCGCCGACGAGAACAGCACGAACGCCTCCAGGTCCGAGGTCAGTTCGTGGAGGTGCCGCGCCGCGAGGGCCTTCGGCTCCCACACGCGCGCGAACCGCTGCGGGGTGAGGGATTCCACGACGGTGTCGGCCAGCGTGCCCGCGGCGTGGATCACCGAGGTGACCGGGTGTTCGGCGAGCAGCCGCGCCACCGCCTCGCGGTCGGACACGTCGCACGCCACGATGTCGGCGGTCGCGCCCAGCGCGGCCAGGTCGGCGGTCAGCGCGGCCGCGTCGGGGGCGTCCGGGCCGCTCCGGCCGACCAGCAGCAGGTGCCGCACGCCGTGCCGCACGGCGAGGTGGCGGGCGATCGTGCCGCCCAGGGTGCCGGTGCCGCCGGTGACGAGCACCGTGCCCCCGGGGCTGAGCGGCGAGGGCAGCGGTTCGGTCCGCGCCCGTTCGAGGCGGGGGACGTGAACGGCGCCGACGCGGATCGCGAGCTGGGGTTCGTCGCCGGCCAGCCGGACCTCGTCGCCGTCGTCACCGTCGACCAGCACGAACCGGCCGGGGTGCTCGGTGGCGGCCGACCGGACCAGGCCCCAGACGGCGGCGGCCTGCGGGTCGACGTCCTCGCCCGGACGGACCGGAACGGCGTTGCGCGTGGCGACCACCATGCGCGGGGTGTCCGTGGTGAGGAAGTCCTGGATCACCCGCAGGGTCTCGACGGGCGATGTGGCGTGGTGGACCGGGATGTCCGGTTCGGTGGTCGCCGTTTCCAGGACCGGCCACGCCACCTGGTACGGCACGTCCTGCGTGGTGGCCCCGGCCGGCCGGCGCAGGGTCAACGAGGCGATCTCGGCGACCGGCGCGCCCGACCGGTCGGCGAGGCCGATCGCGCAGGTGTCCTGGCCGGTCACGGTCAGCCGGACCCTGGCGTGCTCGGCGCCGCGCCACCAGGAGATCCCGGCGAAGGAGAACGGCATCTTCGCCCGGTCGTCGGCGACGGTCACGACCTGGATCGCGGCGTCGAGCAGGGCGGGGTGCAGGGCGAACCGGGTGTCGCCGGGGGGTACGGCCACCTCCGCGTAGAGGGTGTCGCCGTCGCGCCAGGCCGCTCGCAGGCCTTGGAAGGCCGTGCCGTAGGCGAATCCGGCGTCGGCCAGGTTGTCGTAGAAGGCGTCGAGGTCGACGGCTTCGGCGTGCGGCGGCCACTGCCGTGCCCAGGGCTCCCCTGGTGCGACGGATACGGCGCCCAGGGTCCCGGTGGCGTGCCGTACCCACTCGCCGTCCGCGCGCGAGTGGATCGAGAGGCTGCGCCGGCCCGCCCGGTCGGGGCCGACGGTCACGGACACCTGCACACCGTCCGCGACCACCAGCGGTGTCTCCAGCGTCAGGTCCTCGACCGCCGGGCAGCCGACGTGTTCGCCGGCCCGGAGCGCCAGGTCCACGAACGCCGCGCCGGGCAGCAGGGGCGAGCCCGTGATGACGTGTTCGGTGAGCCACGGCTGCGCGGCGGTGGCGAGTTGTCCCGTCAGCACCACGCCGTTGTCGTCGGGGAGTTCCATGGCGTCCCGCAGCAGCGGGTGGTCGATCCGGCCGTCACCGGCCGGTGCCGGGGTGGTGGGCTGGAGCCAGTAGTGCTGGTGCTGGAAGGCGTACGAAGGCACGCGCGCGCCCGACGTCCCCGCCGTCGCCGTCGCGGGGGGCGTCCAGCGCACCGCGCCGTCCGCCCACAACCGCCCCAGCCCCGCGAACAGCCGCTCCGGAGAATCACCGCCACGGCGCATCAACCCGTTCCCCACCAGCAACGGATGCGGACCCACCTCCACGAACCCCGTAACACCCTGACCCGCCAGCCACTCCACCGCATCGGCGAACCGGACCGGCTCCCGCACCTGCCGCACCCAGTACCCGGACTCCCCCAGGTCCACCGGACGCCCCGCCACCGTCGAAACCACCGGGATCACCGGCTCACCGAACGACAGACCCGCCGCCACCCGGCCCAGCTCCTCCAGCACCGGATCCATCCACGCCGAATGGAACGCGTGACTCACCTCCAGCCGCCGCACCCGGCGCCCACGGCCCCGCCACACCTCGGCGACCGCCTCCACCGCGGCCCCGTCCCCCGACACCACCACCGCGTCCACCGCGTTGACCGCCGCCACCTCGGCCCCCGGCACCAGCGACGCCTCCACCTCCTCCAGCGACGCCTGGAGCGAGACCATCGCCCCACCACCGGGCAACCCCTGCATCAACCGGCCCCGCGCGCCCACCAGCACACACGCGTCCTCCAGCCCCAGAACCCCCGCCACATGAGCCGCCGCCACCTCACCGACCGAGTGCCCCACCACGAAGTCCGGCCGCACACCCAGCCACTCCACCAATCGGAACAGCGCCACCTCCAACGCGAACACCCCGCCCTGGGTGAACTCCGTCTCCCCCAGCACCCCCTCCCCGTCCTCGAACAGCACCTCCACCGGCAACCCCAGCAACCCGCACACCTCGTCCAACGCCCGCGCGAACACCGGGAACTCGCGGTACAGACCCCGCCCCATCCCCACCCACTGACCACCCTGACCGGAGAACACGAACGCCGACCTGCCCGGGGAGGCAGTGCCCGTGACGATTCCGGCTTCTCCGGCGATCAGCGCGTCCAGACCGGACGGGTCCGTCAGCACGGCACGGTGCGGGAACCTGGCCCGCGCGGCCAGGTCCGCGGCCACCTCTGCCGGTGTGACCTCGGGGTGCTCGGCGAGGAACCCGCGCAGCCTCCGGGCCTGGTCGCGCAGGGCCTCGTCCGACTTCGCCGACAGCAGCCACGGCACCGGCACGACGGCTGCGGGCGCGGAAGCGGCAGGGGACTCGGACGAGGCCTCCTCGGCCGGGTCCGGCGCCGGTGCCTCCAGGATCACGTGCGCGTTCGTCCCGCTGATGCCGAACGCCGACACACCGGCACGGCGGGGACGCCCCGTCTCCGGCCACGGCCGGGCCTCGGTCAGCAGCCGGATGTCTCCGGACTCCCAGTCGACGTGGGAGCTCGGCGCGTCGACGTGCAGCGTCGGCGGCAGTTCACCGTGGCGTATCGCCATCACCATCTTGATCACGCCCGCCACACCGGCGGCGGCCTGGGTGTGGCCGATGTTCGACTTCACCGACCCCAGCCACAGCGGCTCGCCCCGCCCCTGACCGTAGGTCGCCAACAGCGCCTGCGCCTCGATGGGATCGCCGAGCGTCGTGCCGGTGCCGTGGGCCTCCACCACGTCCACGTCCGCCGTCGACAGTCCCGCATTCGCCAGCGCCTGACGGATCACCCGCTCCTGCGACGGGCCGTTCGGCGCGGTCAGCCCATTGGACGCCCCGTCCTGATTGACCGCCGAACCCCGCACCACCGCCAGCACCTGATGGCCGTTACGGCGGGCGTCCGACAACCGCTCCAGGAGCACGACACCCGCGCCCTCACCCCACGCCGTACCATCGGCGGCCTCGGCGAACGCCTTCACCCGCCCATCGGCCGCAAGCCCCCGCTGCCGCGAGAACTCGACGAACCCCGCCGGCGTCGCCATCACCGTCACACCACCGGCCAACGCCAGCGAACACTCCCCCGAACGCAGCGCCTGCGCCGCCAGGTGGATCGCCACCAGCGACGACGAGCACGCCGTGTCCACCGACACCGCCGGACCCTCCAGCCCCAGCAGGTACGACACCCGCCCGGAGGTCACACTCGTCGCCGTGCCCGTCGAGAGGTAGCCTTCCAGGTCGGGCGGCTGTGCCCCGGCGCCATAGCCCGAGGACCAGATGCCGGTGAAGACGCCCGTCCGGCTGCCCCGCAACGACGTCGGATCGATCCCCGCGTCCTCGAACGTCTCCCACACCGTCTCCAGCAGCACCCGCTGCTGCGGATCCATCGCCAACGCCTCACGCGGCGAAATCCCGAAGAACCCGGCATCGAAGCCACCCGCATCCCTCAGAAAACCACCCGACCGCGTGTACGACCTCCCCGGACCACCGACCGGATCGTAAAGACGACCCACGTCCCACCCACGATCCGACGGGAACTCCCCCACCGCATCGACCCCACCCGCCACCAGACCCCACAACTCCTGAGCCGACCCCACCCCACCCGGATACCGGGCCCCCAACCCCACCACCACCACCGGATCACCCGACACCGGAACCCCGACCGGCACGGGTGAGGCAGGGGCCTGGCGCCGGGCGCCGACCAGGAGGTCCCGCAGGTGGCCGGCCAGCGCGTCGGGGGTCGGGTGGTCGAAGACCATCGTCGCGGGCAGCCGTACCCCGGCGACCGCGGACAGGCGGTTGCGCAGTTCCACTGCGGTGAGCGAATCGAAGCCCAGGTCCTTGAAGGCCCGCTCGGCGCTGACGGCCGCGGTGTCGGTGTGGCCGAGGACCGCGGCCGTCTGGCCGGTGACCAGTTCCAGGACGCGGCTGTGCTGCTCGGTCTCGGGCAGGGCCGCCAGTTCCCTGCCCAGGCCCGGCCGGTCCGTGCGCCGGGCGGGCCTGGTACGGGTGAGGCGGCCGAGCAGGGGGCGGGTGGACGCCGCCGACAGGTCGAGGTGTGCGGGGACCAGCGCGGGATCGGCGGCGCCCAGGGCCAGGTCGAACAGTGCCAGCGCCTGGTTCGTGGGCATCGGCAGCACGCCGGCGCGGGCGAGGCGCTTGCGGTCGGTGTCGGTGAGGTGTTCGGTCAACCCGCTGGCCTCGGCCCATTGTCCCCAGGCCAGCGACACGCCTGGCAGGCCCAGGGCACGCCGGTGCACGGCGAGGGCGTCCAGGAAGGCGTTCGCGGCGGCATAGTTCGCCTGGCCCGGACCGCCCAGCACACCGGCGGCCGACGAGAAGAGCACGAACGCGCTCAGGCCGAGGTCTTTCGTCAGCTCGTGCAGGTGCCAGGCGGCGTCGGCCTTGGGCCGCAGCACCTGGTCGATCCGGCCGGGCGTGAGGGATTCGACGACGCCGTCGTCGAGCACACCGGCCGCGTGCACGACCGCGGTCAGCGGGTGCGCGGCCGGGATCGAGTCCAGCACGGCCGCCAGCGCGTCCCGGTCGGCCACGTCGCAGGCCACCACCTCGGCGTCGAAGTCCACCTCCGCCGCGGTCCTGCTGAGCAGGAGCAGGTGCCGGATGCCGTGCCGGTCGCGCAGGTGCCGGGCGACGAGGCGGCCCAGTGTTCCGGTGCCTCCGGTGATCAGCACGGTGCCGTTCGGGTCGAGCGGGCCGGGTGCCGGGGCCGCTTCGGCCCGTACCAGGCGGGCGGCGTGGGCGGCGCCGTCGCGGACGACGAGCTGCGGTTCGTCCCCCGCGACGAGGACGCGGTCGTCGGTGTCGACGAGCACGAACCGGTCGGGGTGTTCCGCCTGGGCCGCGCGGACCAGGCCCCAGACGACGCTGGACGGCAGGTCGACGGGGTCCGGCCCGACCGCCCCGCGGGTCACGACGGCCAGCCGGCCGTCCCCGTCGCGCAGGAAGTCCTGGAGCACGCCCAGCGTCTCGGCGGAAACGGTGTGCGCGGCCGCCACGGGGTCTCCCGCCGGGGGCGTGACGTGGTGGACGGCCGGGGGTTCGCCGGTGCTCTCGACGGGCACCCAGTCGAGGCGGAAGAGCTGGTCGGTCCCGGCGACCTGCATGCCCGGCGGCCGGTGGCGCACGGTCAGCGCGTCGATCACCGCCAGCGGCCCGGATTCGTCGGCGAGCGCGACCCGGAAGGTGTCGGGGCCGGTGGGTGTGAGGCGGACCCGGGCCGTGGAGCCGGCTTTCCGCATCGACACCCCGGCGAAGGAGAACGGCAGGCGGCCGGCCGCCAGCAGGGTCAGCGGCTGGAGCGCGGCGTCGAGCAGCGCGGGGTGGAGACCGAATCGGTCGCGGGTGTCGGCGGGCAGCGCCACCTCGGCATAGAGCTCGTCGCCCTGCCGCCGGATCTCGCGTACGCCCGCGAACACCGGCCCGTACTCGTAGCCCTGGGCGGCGAGGGTGTCGTAGAAGTCGGTCAGGTCGACGGGCTCACCGGCCGGCTGCCAGGGCTCGCCGGTGTCGTACGGGTGGGGGCGGCCGCCGGTCGCCAGCATGCCGGTGGCGTGCCGCAGCCAGGTGCCGCCCGTCCGGGAGTGCACGGTGACGGGGCGTCGGCCCGTCCCGTCCGGTGCGCCGACGACGACCTGGACCGGCACGGAACCGTCGTCCGGCAGGATCATGGGGGCTTCCAGCACCAGTTCGTCCAGGACGTCGCAGCCGGTCTGCCGTCCGGCGTGCAGGGCGAGTTCGACGAACACGGTGCCGGGCAGCAGCACGGAGCCCAGGACGACGTGGTCGGCCAGCCATGGGCGGGTAGCCGTCGAGAGCCGCCCCGTGAGCAGGACGCTCTGGTCCCCGGCCAGTTCGACGACGGCCCCGAGCAGCGGGTGCCCGGCCGAGTCCAGTCCCGCCGCCGACACGTCGCCCTTCGGGGCGGCGGGGTTCAACCAGTACGGCCGGTGCTGGAAGGCGTACGTCGGCAGCGGGACATGGTGCGGCTCGCCGGGGAGGACCGGCGTCCAGTCGACGGCCACGCCTTGCGTGTGCAGGCGCGCCAGGGCGAGGTGGAATTCCTGCCTGCCGCTGCCGCGGCGCAGCGTGCCGGTCACAACGCCGTCCATCACCGGCACCAGTACGGGGTGCGGGCTGACCTCCACGAACACGCCGTGCCGGTCCTGCGTCAGGGCCTCGACGGCGAGGTCGAAGCGTACGGGTTCGCGGAGGTTGCGGTACCAGTAGTCGGCGTCGAGGGCGGAGGTGTCGACCGGCTCGCCGGTGACCGTGGAGTAGAACGGGATCGCGGCCGGGTGCGGTGTGATGCCGGCGAGGTCGGTGAGCAGGTGCTCACGGATCGCCTCGACCTGGACGGAGTGGGCGGCGTAGTCGACGGGCAGGCGGCGGGCGCGGACGCCGTCGGCCTCACAGGCCGCCAGCAGTTCGTCCAACCCGTCCCGATCACCCGATACCACCACGCTGTCCGCCGAGTTGACCACCGCCACGGTCAGCCGGCCGTCCCAGCGGGCCAGGAACCCGGCGGCCTGCTCATGCCCGAGGCCGACCGACACCATCCCGCCCTGGCCCGCCAGGGCGACCAGGGCCTTGCTGCGCAGGGCGACCACCTTGGCCGCGTCCTCCAACGACAACGCCCCCGCCACACACGCCGCCGCGATCTCCCCCTGCGAATGCCCGACCACAGCATCAGGCTCCACACCATGCGCACGCCACAACTCCGCCAGCGCCACCATCACCGCGAACAGAGCCGGCTGCACCACATCCACCCGCTCCAACGACCCACCGCCGGTCAGCACCCCCACCAACGACCAGTCCGTGAACGGCGCCAACGCCGCCTCACACGCATCGATCGCCCCCCGGAACACCGGCTCCGAGCCGTACAACTCCCCACCCATACCCACCCACTGCGCACCCTGCCCCGGAAACACGAACACCGACCGGTCCGGCGAACCGGCCACCCCCGTGATGACGCGGGGGTCTCCGTCGGCGAGGGCGGCCAGTTCCGCCATGAGGTCGGTCCGGGTGCTGCCCACCAGGGCCGCCCGGTGGGCGAGCATGGTCCGGGTGGTGGCGAGGGCCCGGCCGACGGCGGCCGACCGGAGTCCGGGGTGGGCGGTGATGTGGTCCGCGAGCCGTCGGGCCTGGGCGCGGAGGGCGTCGTCCGTCTTGCCGGACAGCAGCCACACGGTGGGCTCCGCGGAGTCGTCCGCGGCGGGTTGTTCGGGGGTTTCCTCCGGGAACTGTTCGATGACGACGTGGGCGTTGGTGCCGCTGGCCCCGAAGGCCGAGATGCCCGCGCGGCGGGGACGCCCCGTCTCCGGCCACGGCCGGGCCTCGGTCAGCAGCCGGATGTCACCGGTGTCCCACTCGACATGCGGCGTGGGCTCCTGGACGTGCAGCGTCGGCGGCAGTTCGGCGTGCCGCATCGCCATCACCATCTTGATCACACCCGCCACACCGGCCGCCGCCTGGGTGTGCCCGATGTTCGACTTCACCGACCCCAGCCACAACGGCTCGTCCCGCCCCTGACCATAGGTCGCCAGCAGTGCCTGGGCCTCGATGGGATCGCCGAGCGTCGTCCCCGTACCGTGCGCCTCCACCGCGTCCACCTCGGACGGCTCCAACCCGGCGTTCGCCAGCGCCTGGCGGATGACGCGTTCCTGGGAGGGGCCGTTGGGCGCGGTCAACCCATTGGACGCCCCGTCCTGGTTCACCGCCGAACCCCGCACCACGGCCAGCACCCGGTGACCGTTGCGACGGGCGTCCGACAACCGCTCCAGCAGCACCAACCCCGCACCCTCACCCCAGGCCGTACCGTCAGCCGTCGACGAGAAGGGCTTGCACCGGCCGTCAGGGGCCAGGGCACGCTGGCGGGAGAACTCCGTGAACTGCAGGGGGGTCACGCTCACGGTCACCCCGCCGGCCAGGGCGAGTGTGCACTCCCCCGAGCGCAGTGCCTGCGCGGCGAGGTGGATCGCCATCAGTGACGAGGAGCAGGCGGAGTCGACGGACACGGCCTGGCTCTGGAGGCCCAGCAGGTAGGAGACCCGGCCGGAGGTGATGCTCGGCGAGATGCCGGTGGCGAGGTAGCCCTCGGTGTCGGGCGGTGCCTGGTCGGGGCTGCCGCCGTAGCCGGAGGACCAGATGCCGGTGAACACACCCGTCCGGCTGCCCCGCAACGACGTCGGATCGATCCCCGCGTCCTCGAACGTCTCCCACGCGGTCTCCAGCAGCACCCGCTGCTGCGGATCCATCGCCAACGCCTCACGCGGCGAGATCCCGAAGAAATCGGCATCGAACCCCGCCGCGTCCGCGAGGAAACCACCCGACCGCGTGTACGACGTCCCGGGATGATCCGCATCCGGATGGAACAACCCCTCGACGTCCCACCCGCGATCACCCGGAAACCCCCCGATCGCATCCACCCCACCCGACACCAGACCCCACAGCTCCTCCGGCGACCCCACCCCACCCGGCAACCGGCACCCCATGCCCACGATCACCACCGGATCGTCCGACACCGACACCGCGGGCACCACCGGTGCCGCCGACGCCACACCCTTTGCCGCACCGGAGAGTTCGGCCGTGAGATGGTCGGCGAGGTCGGCCGGGGTGGGGTGGTCGAAGACGAGGGTCGCGGGCAGCCGCAGGCCGGTGGCGCCGGCGAGGCGGTTGCGCAGTTCGACGGAGGTCAGGGAATCGAAGCCGAGGTCGCGGAAGGCGAGTCCGGGGGTGATCGCGGCGGCGTCGGAGTGGCCGAGGACGGTGGCGGTGTGGGCGGCGACCAGGGACAGCAGGTCCGACGCGGGGGCCTTCGGCGTCGGCAGGGTCTGCGGCATCGAGAGGTCGGCCGTGGTCAGCGCGGGACGTCCGGCAGCCAGCGCGGTGTCGAACATGGCCAGGGCGCGTTCGAGGCCGATGGGGCGGATGCCCTTGCGGGCGAGGCGTTGGCGGTCGGCCGCGGTGAGGTGGGCGGTCATGCCGCTCTCCTGCTCCCAGTAGCCCCAGGCCATCGACACGGCGGGCAGTCCGAGGGTCTGCCGGTGTGCGGCGAACGCGTCGAGGTAGGAGTTCGCGGCCGCGTAGCCGGCCTGGCCGGCGTTGCCGAGTACACCCGCGGCCGCGGAGAACAGCACGAAGGCGGCGAGGTGGTCCTCGCGGATCAGCTCGTGCAGGTTCCAGGCGCCGTCGACCTTGGGACGCAGCACCCGGTCGAGCTGCTCCGCGGTCAGCCGTTCCATGACGGTGTCGTCGAGCACGCCGGCCGCGTGGACGACGGCGGTGAGCGGATGCTCGGCCGGGATCGAGTCCAGTACGGCCGCCAGCGCGTCCCGGTCCGCGACGTCACAGGCCACGACCCGCACGTCGACGTCCCCTTGCGGCTCCAGGTGCGGCACCGCGCCGCCGCCGCGGCTGACGAGCAGCAGGTGCCGTACCCCGTAGCGGGACACCAGGTGCCGGGCGACGGCCTGGCCGAGGGTGCCGGTGCCGCCGGTGATCAGCACGGTGCCGTCGGGGTCGATCGGCTGGGGGACGGTCAGGACGATCTTGCCGACGTGGCGGGCCTGGCTCATCAGCCGGAAGGAGGCGACGGCCTGGCGGAGGTCCGCGGCGGTGACCGGCAGCGGCTCCAGCGTCCCGTCGGCGACCATCGCCACGGCCCTGGAGAGGATGTCGCCCTGCCGCGCGGGGTCGACGTCGTTGAGGTCGAAGGCCCGGTAGATCAGGCCCTCGGGTGAGCGGACGTCCGTCTTGCCCAGCTCGACGAACCGGCCGCCGTCGGCGAGCAGCCGCAGGGAGGCGTCGGTGAGTTCTCCCGCGAGCGAGTTGAGGACGACGTCCATGGCCGGGAACCGGTCGGCGAACCGAGTGTCGCGGGACGAACCGATGTGGTCGTCCGCCAGTCCGAGGCGCCGCAGGGTGTCCCACTTGGCGGGGCTCGCGGTGGCGAAGACCTCCGCGCCGCTGTTCAGGGCCAACTGGATGGCGGCCATGCCCACACCGCCCGCGCCGGAGTGGACCAGGACCCGGTCGCCGGGGCGCAGTTCGCCGAGGTCGAACAGCCCGTACCAGGCGGTGGTGAACGCGATGGGCACCGACGCCGCCTCGGTGAAGCTCCAGCCCTCGGGGATCGCCGTCAGGAGCCGGTGGTCGGCGACCGCGCGCGGCCCGAAGGCTCCGGGCATCATTCCCGTGACGCGGTCGCCGGGCCGCCAGGCCGTGACGCCGGGGCCGACCTCGAGGACGGTGCCGGCCCCTTCGCCGCCCAACGGGGGCCGGTCCGGGTACATGCCGAGGGTGATGAGCACGTCGCGGAAGTTCAGGCCGGCCGCGCGTACGGCGACCCGTACCTGTCCGGGTTCCAGCGCGGCCTCTTGCCAGGGCAGCAGGGCCAGGTCGTCCAGTTGCCCGGTGCCGGACTCGCTCAGCCGGTACGCGCCGTCGGGGGCGGTCGGTTCCGGCGCGTACCTGGCCTGCCGCGGCACGAGGACGCCTTCCTGGCGCAGGGCCAGTTCGGTTTCGTCGCCGGCTGTCCTGGCGGCCCGGACCGCGTCCTCCTCGGACGCGTCGCCCATGTCGACCACGACGAACCGGCCGGGGTGCTCGGCGGCGGCGCTGCGGACCAGGCCGCGTACGGCCGCGCCGGCCACGCCGCGGGTCAGGACGGCCAGGCGTGCGGCCGCCCGCTCCGGCTGCTCGGCCAGGAAGTCCTGGACGAGCGCGCGGGCCCGCTGGACGAGGGCGTGCACGGAGTCCGCGTCGGCTTCCGCGGTGAGTACCGGGCTCGGCACCACCTCGGTCGGTGTGCTCGCGGTGAGGGGCACCCACTGGGTGTGCAGCACCGCGGCCCGGGTCTCGGCGGCCGGACGGACGGTCAGCGCGGTGATGTCCGCGACCGGGTTGCCGGACAGGTCGGTCAGTGTCGCGCGGTAGGTGCCGGTGCCCGTGCGGACCAGGTGGACCCGGGCGGACGACACACCGGTGGTGTGCACGGCGACGCCGGAGAAGGAGAACGGCAGCCGGACCCGGGTGTCGGGGCTGAGCAGGATCAGCGGCTGGAGTGCGGCGTCCAGGAGCGCTGGGTGGATGCCGAAGCGGGCGCCGTCGGGGACGGACACCTCGGCGTACAGTTCGTCCTCGCCCCGCCACAACTTCCGCACGCCCCGGAACGCGGGTCCGTACTGGTATCCGAGTCCGGCGAGGAAGGCGTAGAACCCTTCGGGGTCCACGGGTTCGGCGTTCCTCGCGGGCCGGTCGAGGCGACCGGCCGCCACCTGGCCGCCGAGGGTTCCGGACGCGTGGCGGACCCAGCCGTCGCCGCCCTTGGAGTGCACGGTGACCGGGCTGCGGCCGGCGTCGTCCGGGGCGCCGACCGAGACCTGGATGTCCGTGGGTGTGTCCGAGAGCGCGAGGGGCTGGTGCAGGACGAGGTCGTCGAGGGTCCCGCCGGCCAGGGTGGCGAGTTCGAGGAAGGCGGTGCCGGGCAGCAGGACCGTGCCGTCGACGGCGTGGTCGGCCAGCCAGGGGTGGGTGCGGGTGGAGACGCGCCCACTGTGCACGGTGCTCCCGTCGGGCAGTTCGACCGTGGTGCCCGCCAGCGGGTGCTCAGTGGCGTGGTCGCCGGCCGCGGGGGTGAGCCAGTAGGTGCTGCGCTGGAAGGGGTAGCGCGGCAGCCTGACGCCGTGCGGGCGGTCGTGCGGCCAGGTCACGGCGACGCCCTGGACGTGGAGGCGGGCCAGGGCGGTGTGGAATTCCCCGATGGCGCCGTGGTCGCGGCGCAGGGTGCCGGTCGCCACGCCGTCCAGGTCCTGCACCAGCACCGGGTGCGGGCTGACTTCCACGAACACCTCGTGGCCGTCGGCGGTGAGCCGGGCGGTGGCCAGGTCGAAGCGTACGGGTTCGCGGAGGTTGCGGTACCAGTAGCCGGCGTCGAGGGCGGAGGTGTCGACCGGCTCGCCGGTGACCGTGGAGTAGAACGGGATCGCCGCCGAGCGGGGCGTGATGTCGGCCAGGTCGGTGAGCAGGTGCTCGCGGATCGCCTCGACCTGCGCCGAGTGCGCCGCGTAGTCGACGGGGATGGCGCGGGCGCGGATGCCGTCCCTGGCGCAGGCTGCCCGCAGTTCGTCCAGGGCCCCGGGTTCGCCGGACACGACGACGGTCGAGGCGGAGTTGACCACCGCGACGGTGATCCGGTCGCCCCAGGGGCTCAGGTAGCCGGCGGCGTCGTCCGCGGACAGCGCGACCGAGACCATGCCGCCGTCTCCGGCCAGGGCGACCAGGGCCTTGCTGCGCAGGGCGACCACCTTCGCGGCGTCGTCCAGGGACAACGCCCCCGCCACGTACGCCGCCGCGATCTCCCCCTGCGAATGCCCCACGACCGCATCCGGTCCCACACCATGCGCACGCCACAGCTCCGCCAGCGCCACCATCACCGCGAACAGGGCCGGCTGCACCACATCCACCCGCTCCAACGACCCACCGCCGGTCAGCACCTCCACCAACGACCAATCCGTGTACGGCGCCAACGCCGCCTCACACGCGTCGATCGCCCCCCGGAACACCGGCTCCGAGCCGTACAACTCCCCGCCCATACCCACCCACTGCGCACCCTGCCCCGGGAACACGAACACCGACCGCCCCACCGGGCGAGCGGTCCCGGTCACCAGACCCGGCGCCGTGCCACCCTCGGCCAGGGCGTCCAGGGCCGCGGCGCTGCCCACCACCACGGCCCGGTGCTCGAACACGGTGCGGGCGGCCAGAGCGCCCCCGACCGCCGCCGCGCTCACCTCGGGACGTACGGCGGTGAAGGCGCCCAGCCGGCGCGCCTGCTCCCGCAACGCCGCCTCGGTCCTGGCCGACAGCGGCCAGAGGACCTGGTCGTCCGCGCGGCCTCGGGGGGAGGGTGCGGCGGAGTCGGCCTCGGCGGGCTGTTCGAGGATGCTCTGCTCGATAATGACGTGGGCGTTGGTGCCGCTGATGCCGAAGGCGGAGACGGCGGCCCGCCGTGGCCGCCCGGTCCCGGGCCAGGCGACCGGTTCGGTGAGCAGGCGGACCGCGCCGGAGGCCCAGTCGACGTGCGGGGTGGGCGCGTCCACGTGGAGGGTTCGCGGCAGTTCGCCGTGCCGCATCGCCATGACCATCTTGATCAGGCCGGCCGCGCCGGCCGCCGCCTGGGTGTGGCCGATGTTCGACTTCACCGACCCCAGCCACAACGGCTCCACCCGGTCCCGGCCGTAGGTCGCCAGCAGTGCCTGGGCCTCGATGGGATCGCCGAGAGTGGTGCCGGTGCCGTGGGCTTCCACCGCGTCCACCTCGGACGGCTCCAACCCGGCATTGGCGAGGGCCTGACGGATCACCCGCTCCTGCGACGGACCGTTCGGCGCGGTCAGGCCGTTGGAGGCGCCGTCCTGGTTGGTGGCGGAGCCCCGGACGACCGCCAGCACCTCGTGGCCGTTGCGGCGGGCGTCGGACAGGCGTTCCAGCAGCAGCAGGCCTGCGCCCTCGGCCCAGCCCGCCCCGTCGGCCGCGGCGGCGAAGGACTTGCTGCGGCCGTCGGGCGCGCTCGCCCCCTGCCGGGACATCTCGGTGAACAGCGTGGGTGCCGCGTTGACGGTGACGCCGCCGGCCAGGGCCAAGGAGCATTCTCCCGAGCGCAGCGCCTGGGCGGCCAGGTGCAGGGCCACCAGGGACGACGAGCAGCCGGTGTCCAGGGACAGCGCCGGGCCGAGCAGGCCCAGCTGGTACGCCAGCCGGCCGGACCCCACGCTCGACGCGGTGCCGGTGACCTGGTAGCCCTCCAGGTCGTCGGGGACCGGCCCGGCGGCGTAGCCGGTGGACCACAGGCCGGTGAACACGCCGGTGGGTGTGCCCTCCAGCGCGGTCGGGTCGATACCGGCGTACTCGATGGTCTCCCACGCGGTCTCCAGCAGGATGCGCTGCTGGGGGTCCATGGCGAGCGCCTCGCGGGGCGAGATCCCGAAGAACGCCGCGTCGAAGTCGCCGGCGGCGTCGAGGAAGCCGCCCTGGGACGTGCTCGACGTGCGGGGGCGGCTTCCCGTCGGGTCGTACAGGCGGTCGATGTCCCATCCCCGGTCGGCCGGGAAGTCGCCGACCGCGTCCACGCCGTCCGCGACCAGCCGCCACAGGTCCTCGGGGGTGCCGACGCCCCCGGGGTAGCGGCAGCCCATGCCGATGACCGCGATCGGCTCGTCCGTCGCGGCCGGGGCCGGGGCCTGCGGCGCGTCCTGCTCGCCGGACAGGTGGGCGGCCAGCCGTGCCGGGGTGGGGTGGTCGAAGACGAGGGTGGCGGGCAGCTGCGTCCCGAGCGCGGCGGTCAGGCGGTTGCGCAGTTCCACCGCGGTCAGTGAGTCGAAGCCCAGGTCCTTGAACGCCCGCCGGGGGTCGAGCCGCTCGGGGGTGGTGTGTCCCAGCACCCCGGCGACGTGGGTGGTGATCAGCTCCAGCAGGTCGGTGCCGCCGGCGGGGGGCGCGGGTCGGGGGACCTGCGGCCGGCGGTGGGCCTCGGGCAGGTCCCGCAGCAGCCGGCTCGGCCGCGCGTGGGTGTAGGCGCGGGCGAACTGTGCCCAGTCGGCCTCGGTGACGACCGCGAGGGCCTCGTCGTGGTCGAGGACGTCCTGCAGCGCGTCGAGTGCGCGGCCCGGGTCCAGTTCGCCGAGGCCGAGCAGGGTGCGCTGGCGCCGCACGGGCTCCAGGGCCGCCATGCCGCCGTCGGCCCAGATGCCCCACGCGACGGAGGTCGTGGCGCGGCCCTGGGCCCGGTGCTGTGCGGCCAGGGCGTCGAGGAAGGCGTTGCCGGCGGCGTAGGCCGCGCCGTGGCCGTCGCCCCACACGCCCGCGGTGGAGGAGAACAGGACGAAGGCGTCGAGGTCCGGCAGGAGTTCCGCCAGGTTCGCCGCCCCGGCGACCTTGGCCATGACGACCTCGGCGAACCCCGCCGGTGTCGTGTCGGCCAGCCTGGTCGCCCTGATCACGCCGGCGGTGTGGAAGACCGCGCGGATGTCGCCGACGCGCCCGACGAGGTCCCGCAGGGCGTCCCGGTCGGCCACGTCGCACGCCGCCACGGTCACCCGCGCCCCGGCTGCCTCCAGTTCGTCGCGCAGGCCGGCCGCGCCGGGTGCGTCGGGGCCGCGGCGGGCGGCCAGCACGATGTGCTCCGCGCCCTGCCGCGCGAGGCGGCGGGCCACATGTCCGCCGAGCGCGCCGGTGCCGCCGGTGACCAGCACCGTGCCCCGCGGCCGCCAGGACCGCGCGGCCGGGCCCGACGAGGCCTTGCGGCGCAGCCGCTTGGCGAAGCGCCGGGTGCCGCGGATCGCCACCTGGTCCTCGCCCGTGCCGGCGAGCACGACGAGCAGCGCGTTCACGCTCTCCTCGTCGGGCACGGCGGGAAGGTCGACCAGGCCGCCCCAGCCGTGCGGGAACTCCAGCGCCGCGGACGCGCCGGTGCCCCACGCCAGGGCCTGGGCCGGGCTGGTGACCGGGTCGGTGCCCGAGGTACTCACGGCGCCGCTGGTCGCGCACCACAGCGGGACGGCCGCCGTCCTCACCGGGTCCAGGCTGCGCGCCGGGTCCAGGGTGCGGACCAGATCCAGGGTGCGGACCAGGCCCGCCGGGAGCACCGGGTGGTCGGGGTGCGGCTCCTCGTCCAGCGCCAGCAGCGACAGCACACCGTCCGGCCCTGGCCGGGCGTCGCCGGTACCGGCCATGTCCCAGGTGTCGGCCACCGCGAAGCCCCGTTCGCGCAGGGCCTCGGCCCACGGGTGCCCGGTCGTGGCCAGGACGAGCCAGCGTTCCGGGTCCACCGGGACCGAGGTACCGGTCGTCGGCGCCCATGCCACCTCGTACCGCCAGTCGTCACGGGGCACCGGCGGGGTCGCGGTCACCCAGTAGGGCTCGCGCTGGAAGGCGTACGTGGGCAGGTCCGCCCCGGGTGCGGTGCGGGGCAGGACCGGGGTCCAGTCGACGTCGGCTCCGGCGGCGTGGAGGCGTCCCGCCGCGGCGAGGAACTCGGTGAGGCCGCCGTGATCGCGGCGCAGTGTTCCGGTGGCGGCGACATCCAGCGCGGGCACCAGCACCGGGTGCGGGCCGACCTCCAGGAACAGGTCGTGGCCGTCGGCGGTGAGCCGGGCGGTGGCCAGGTCGAACCGTACGGGTTCGCGGAGGTTGCGGTACCAGTAGTCGGCGTCGAGGGCGGAGGTGTCGACCGGCTCGCCGGTGACCGTGGAGTAGAACGGGATCACCGCCGAGTGGGGCGTGATGTCGGCCAGGTCGGTGAGCAGGTGCTCGCGGATCGCCTCGACCTGGACGGAGTGGGCGGCGTAGTCGACGGGCAGGCGGCGGGCGCGGACGCCGTCGGCCTCGCAGGCCGCCAGCAGTTCGTCCAGCACGTCGAGGCCGCCGGACACCACGACCGCCGCGGGTCCGTTCACCACGGCGGTGGTCAGCCGCTCGCCCCAACGGGCCAGATAGCCGGCGGCCTGTTCGACGGACAGCGCGAGGGACACCATGCCGCCCCGGTCGGCGAGGACGGCCAGTGCCCTGGACCGTAACGCCACGACCTTGGCGGCGTCGCCCAGCGACAGCGCGCCGGCGACGTACGCGGCGGCGATCTCCGCCTGGGAGTGGCCGACCACGGCGTCCGGCTGCACGCCGTAGGACCGCCACAGGTCGGCCAGCGCCACCATGACGGCGAACAGGGCCGGCTGCACCACGTCGACGCGGTCCAGCGAACCGTGGCGCAGTTCGTCGACCAGCGACCAGTCGGTGTACGGGGCCAGGGCGGCGGCGCAGGCGTCGATGCCGGCACGGAAGACCTCGGACTGCTCGTACAGGTCACGGCCCATGCCCGCCCACTGCGCGCCCTGTCCGGGGAAGACGAACACGGTCCCGCCGGTACGGGCCGGCCGGCCCGGCAGTCCCGGCGGGAGCGCGGCCAGGCCGGACAGCAGGTCGTCCCGGTCGGCGCCGACCACCGCGGCCCGGTGCTCGAACCGGGTGCGGGCTGCCAGTGCGCGGCTGATCGCGGCGGCCGGGACGTCGGGGTGGGCGGTCGCGTACGCGTGCAGCCGCTCGGCCTGGGCGCGCAGCGCGGCACCGGTCTTCGCGGACAGCAGCCAGGCGGTGGGGGCGGCCCGGTCGGCGGGTTCGGGAAGGTGGCCGGGGTCCGGGTCGGAGGACTGCTCGATGATCAGGTGGGCGTTGGTGCCGCTGATGCCGAAGGCCGAGATGCCGGCGCGGCGCAGGTGCTCGTGCTCCGGCCACGGCCGGGCCTCGGTGAGCAGCCGGACGCCGCCGGAGGCCCAGTCGACGTGCGGGGAGGGGGCGTCCACGTGCAGGGTTCGCGGCAGTTCGCCGTGCCGCATCGCCATGACCATCTTGATCACACCCGCCACACCGGCCGCGGCCTGGGTGTGGCCGATGTTCGACTTCACCGACCCCAGCCACAACGGCTCGTCCCGGTCCCGGCCGTAGGCGGCCAGCAGGGCGTGGGCCTCGATGGGATCGCCGAGCGTCGTCCCCGTACCGTGCGCCTCCACCGCGTCCACCTCGGACGGCTCCAACCCGGCATTGGCGAGGGCCTGACGGATCACCCGCTCCTGGGAGGGGCCGTTGGGCGCGGTCAGGCCGTTGGACGCGCCGTCCTGGTTGACCGCGCTTCCCGCGACGACCGCCAGCACCCGGTGGCCGTTGCGGCGGGCGTCCGACAGACGTTCCAGCAGTACCAGGCCGGCGCCCTCGGCCCAGCTGGTGCCGTCGGCCGCGGCGGCGAAGGGCTTGCTGCGGCCGTCCGCCGCGAGGCCGTGCCGGCGGGAGAACTCGGTGAAGCCCAGCGGTGTCGCCATGACCGTGACACCGCCGGCGAGCGCCAGCGAGCACTCGCCCGCGCGCAGGGCCTGGGCGGCCAGGTGCACGGCGACCAGGGACGACGAGCAGGCGGTGTCCACGGACAGCGCCGGACCGCGCAGCCCGAGGTGGTAGGCGACCCGGCCGGACGTGACGCTGGTCGCGACGCCGGTGAAGAGGTAACCCTCCAGGTCCTCCGGCAGGCCCGGCCCGGTCGCGTAGCCCGACGACCAGACGCCGGTGAACACGCCGGTGTGGCTGCCGCGCAGCGAGGCCGGGTCGATCCCGGCGTGCTCGAACGTCTCCCAGGCCGTCTCCAGCACGAGCCGCTGCTGCGGGTCCATGGCGAGCGCCTCGCGGGGCGAGATGCCGAAGAACGGAGCGTCGAAGCCGGCCACCGCCTCCAGGAACCCGCCCCGGGTGATGTACGTGGTGCCCGCGCCGCGCAGTTCCGGGTCGTACAGGCCGCCCAGGTCCCAGCCGCGGTCGTCCGGGAAGTCGCCGATCGCGTCCACGCCCTCCGCGACGAGCCGCCACAGGTCGTCCGGCGAGGCCACCCCGCCGGGGAGGCGGCAGCCCATCCCCACGATGACGACCGGGTCGTCGTGGGCGGCCCGGGCGATGGGGGCGGCCGGGGCCGGCCGGTCGCCGGGGCCGGTGCGCAGCCAGTCGATCAGCTCCGCGGGCGTCGGGTGGTCGAAGACGAGACCGGAAGGGAGTTCCCGGTCCAGGGCGCCCGCCAGGCGGTTGCGCAGTTCGAGCCCGGTGACCGAGTCGAAGCCGAGGTCCTTGAAGGTGAGCGCGGGATCGATGTCCGCGGGGTTCTCGTGGCCCAGCACGAGCGCGATCTGCGCGGTGACCACGGCGGCCGCGTCGACCGTGTCGCCCGACTCGGGGTCGCCCGTGTCCGTGCCGCCCGCCCCGGTGTCGCGGGTCTCCGGGCCGCCGTCCGGCCGGCCGGGCGCGGCGGTCTCCGCTGCGTGCGTCCCCGGGCCGGCCGGGGTCCGTCCGCTCTGCCCGGCCGTCGCTTCGGGCAGCCAGTACGAACGACGTTGGAAGGCGTACGTGGGCAGGTCGACCGGCGCGGCCCCGGCGACGGCCGGGGACCAGTCGACCGGCACGCCGGCCACGAACAGCCGGGACAGCGCGGTCAGGAAGACGTCCGGCCCGCCCCGGTCACGGCCCAGCGTGCCGGTGGCGACGCCGGGCACGCCGGTCCGCTCGCGGGCCTGTTCCAGGATCTGTTCGAGGGCGGGCAGCAGCACCGGGTGCGGGCTGACCTCGACCACGACGTCGTGCCCGTCCGCCAGCAGTGCGGCGGTGGCCAGGTCGAAGCGGACCGGCTCGCGCACGTTGCGGTACCAGTAGCCGGCGTCGAGCTCCGTGGTGTCGTCGAGGAGGCCGCCGGTGACCGCGGAGTAGTACGGGATCGTGCCCTGCCGCGGCCGCACACCGTCCAGTTCGGTGAGCAGCCGCTCGCGGATCGCCTCGACGTGCGCGCAATGGGAGGCGTAGTCCACCGGGACGACGCGTGCGCGGACACCGTCCGCCGCGCAGGACTCGACCAGTTCGGACAGGGCCTGCGTGTCGCCGGACACCACGACCGAGCCGGTGGCGTTGACCACGGCGACCGTCAGCGCGCCGCCCCAGCGCGACACGTAGTCCTCGGCCCGCTCGGCGGACAGGGCCACGGACACCATGCCGCCCCGGCCGGTCAGCGCCACCAGCGCGCGGCTGCGCAGTGCCACGATCCGGGCCGCGTCGGACAGCGGCAGCGCGCCCGCGACGTGTGCCGCGGCGATCTCGCCCTGCGAGTGCCCGACCACCGCGTCGGGCTCGACACCGAAGGAGCGCCACAGTGCCGCCAGGGACACCATCACCGCGAACAGGGCGGGCTGCACGACGTCCACGCGGTCGAGCGGGGCGCCGTCCAGGACATCGGCCAGGGACCAGTCGGTGTACGGGGCCAGGGCCTGGGCGCACTCGTCCATGGCGGCCCGGAAGGCGGGGTACGCGGCGTACAGCTCCCGGCCCATGCCGACCCACTGCGCGCCCTGGCCGGGGAACACGAAGACGGTACGGCCCGGGGTGCCGGCCCGGCCGGCGGCGACCTGGACGGAGTCGAGCAGGACCGCGCGGTGGGCGAACCGGGTTCTGGTGGTGGCCAGCGCGTGCGCGACCTCGGCGCCCGTCAGGTCCGGGTGGCTGCGCACGTGTTCGCGCAGGCGCTCGATCTGCGCCCGTAGCGCCTGCTTGGTCCGCGCCGTGACGATCCACGGCGCCGGCCGGCCCTCAGGGGCGGGCCGCCGGGCCGGCGGCGCGGCCGCATCGGGCGCCTGCCCGACGATCACGTGCGCGTTGGTGCCGCCCATGCCGAACGACGACACTCCGGCGAGCAGGGGCGCGTCCGGCCGCGGCCAGGGGGTCGGAGCGGTCTGGACCCGCAGCGCCAGTGCGTTGAGAGGGATGCCGGGGTTGGGGGTTTCGTGGTTCAGGCTCGGCGGCAGTGCGCGGTGGTGCACGCTGAGGACGGCCTTGAGCAGACCGACGATGCCCGCGGCGCCTTCCAGGTGGCCGACGTTCGTCTTGGCGGATCCGACCCGCAGGGCGCTGTCGGCGTCGCCGGACTCGGCCGGGTCGCGGTAGGCCGCCGCGAGGGCGGCGGCCTCGATGGGGTCGCCGACAGCGGTGCCGGTGCCGTGCAGCTCCACGTACTGCACATCCGCGGGACGCACGCCGGCGCGGGCCAGTGCCTCGCGGATGACCTGTTCCTGGGCCTGCGCGCTGGGCACGGTCAGGCTCTGTGTGGCGCCGTCGTTGTTGACCGCGCTGCCCCGGACGACACCGTAGACGCGGTCCCCGTCGGCCAGGGCCCGGTCCAGCGGTTTCAGGACGAGGAAGGCGCCGCCCTCGCCGCGGACGAAGCCGTTGGCCCGGGCGTCGAAGGTGAAGCAGCGGTCGTCCGGGGACAGGCCGCCGAACTCCGCCGCTCCCTCCTCGCGGGCGGCGGTCAGGTTGAGGTTCACCCCGCCGGCCAGGGCGAGCGCCGACTCGCCGCGGCGCAGGCTCTCGACCGCCAGGTGCACCGCGACCAGCGCCGACGACTGGGCCGTGTCGACCGTCATGCTCGGTCCGCGCACACCGAGGAAGTGCGAGACGCGGTTGGCGATGACGCCCCGGCTGGTGCCGGTCAGCGTGTGCGGCGTGATGTGACCGGGGTAGGCCAGGGACGTGTAGTCCTCCCACATCGAGCCGACGAACACCCCCGTCGGACTGCCCGTCAGCGTGCTCGGCACGATCCGTGCGTCCTCCAGGGCCTCCCAGGCGAGTTCGAGCATGAGCCGCTGCTGCGGGTCCATACCGGCGGCCTCACGGGGGGACACACCGAAGAACGCCGCGTCGAAGCCGTCCACCCGGTCCAGGTAGCCGCCGTGCCGTACGCCCTGCCGGCCCGCGGGCGGCGCGGTGATCGCGTCGGCCCCGTCGCACAGCAGTCGCCAGAACGCCTCCGGATCCGGGGCTTTCGGCAGCCTGCCCGCCATTCCGATGACAGCGACACGATCAGCGTCCGAATCCAAGGGGAAGCGCATCACATCGACACCTCGTGAGCCGGGGAATGAAGGAAGGCAGGGGGGTGTTTCCGTAGCAGTCCCGACGGTGCGGCTCCGGCCGCGCAAGCGGTTGGAGCATCGAGCGCGCGGGCAGCCCGGCGGCCCGGTGGTATCCGAACCCGGACTCGACGGCGCTTCGGGCGCCTGGATCAGTGGAGCGGTCCCTCGAAAGCGACAGCGCTGGCGACGCCGAGGAAGATGCACTGGTGAGCTGAGCATGGGGGCCGAGGCGATGATCGCCCCGCCGCGCAGACGAGCATGGCAGCAACATCACGCCGTCGCCATAGGCCATGCGGAGGCTGTCTCAAACGAGGCACATCGCAACGTCATATGCCTGCATGACCAAGGCGCCGTGGCGAAATCCGTCCCGTGCCCCATGAAACGCGCCGATTCTTGACGACGGCCCGTCGCAGTGTCCGCCGGCGGACCTGCTGGCGAATCTGCCGGTGAACCTGCCGGTTCGGTCACGGTAGTTCGTCCACGCCCCGAACCGCCACGGCCGGGCCGGGTTCGCGGGCACCGTCGACGCCGCCGGTGACAACGCCCTAGAATCCCATTCGCGCTCGCGCCGAAGAACGTCCTCGACCGCCATCCGCCCACCCGGGAAGACCTCCGCACGGCGATCACCACCCGGATCGAGCGAACCGACCACCGGCGCCACCGACAGCTCCGAGTGAACCGTTCGACCCCCCTCGACGTCGAGACGATCGCGAAACGCCACCGCCCCCGGCGGCACACCACCCAGCTGTCACCGATCAGTACGTCGGTCCCGGCCGTTCGCGCCCGGCACCCGGCGCCCGGATCCGGTGACATCCAGTCAGGAGGCAGCGATGCGAGCCACGTTTCCCCTCACCACACCACACCACCTCGACAACGAGCCCGAAGCCGAGGCCCTGCTCGCGAAGGCTCCGGTCGTCCTCGCGTCGATGGGTACGGCCGACGTCTGGCTCGCCCTCTCCTACAAGGCGGTGCGCCAGGTTCTGAGCGACAGCCGGTTCAGCCGGGAGGCGGCCACACTTCCGGGCAGCCCGCTGAAACTGTCCGTCGCCGCCGACCCGTTACTGGTCTCCAGCCTGGACGGCGAGCGCCACGCCCGCCTGCGCAAGCTGATGTCGCAGGCGTTCAGCCCGCGCATGGTCGATCAGCTCGAACCACGCGTGCAGTCCCTTGCGGACTCCCTGCTCGACTCCCTCGATCCAACCGCGGATCTTGTGGCAGGTCTCTGCGCTCCACTGCCGTTGATGGTCATCTGCGAGCTGCTCGGCGTGCCCTACTCCGAGGCGGAGGCCATCCGCAGGTGGACCAGGCGGCTGTTCGTCACGGACATCACTTCGGACGAACTGCGGGCCGCACAGGGCGAGATGCAGGACTGGCTCGCCGATCTGGTGCGTCAGAAGCGGGCGCAGCCGGACAACGGGCTGATCTCGGCGATGGTCGCCGCCAACGACGAGGGCGACCACCTCACCGAACCCGAGCTGCTGGCCAACCTCGAAGGCCTGCTGATCGCCGGCCACGAGACGACCGTCAACCAGCTGGGCAACTCGTTCCTGACCCTGCTGCGCCACCCGGACCAACTCGCGCTGCTGCGGTCGGCACCGGACCTGATCGGACCGGCGGTTGACGAACTACTGCGCTACAGCAGGCTTTTCACCTCGGCCGAGGTCCGGGTCACGACCGAGCCCGTCGATCTGGAGGGCGTCGAACTGGGGGCGGGAGAACCGGTGTTGCCGGTCATCGTCGCGGCCAACCGCGACCCCGGCGCGTATCCGGATCCCGGCCGCTTCGACATCACGCGTGAAGGACCGGCAGCGCACCTCGCCTTCGGGCACGGGCCGCACTTCTGCCTCGGCGCGATATTGGCCCGCCGGGAGATGCGGGTGGCGATCGGGTCCGTGGTGAAACGGTATCCGGGACTGCGCCTCGCCGTTGACGAGTCCGAGCTCGCCTACGTACCGGAACTGGTCTTCCGCGGCCTGCAGGCGTTGCCGGTCACTTGGTGATCCGTGGCCTCCGCCGCTCCCGCCACGGCTGTGCCGGCGAGCGCCTGCCCCGGCGCCCCCCGGGGGGGGACCGAGAGCATCGGACTCCGGTGCCTGGCAACCTTCGCACCAGGCGAAATGGCGACGGGGCGCTCCCCGGAGTGCGGACCGATAGGCAGCTCACAAGATGATGACGATTGAACAACCGCAGCCCTCCAGGTAACTTAGGGGACCCTTATTTAGGGTAGCCTCACCTCATGCATCACGCCCTGCTGGCCGCGGACACGGCCGGATACACCATGCCCCAGCTCTGGCGGGTCCTCACCAAGGCCGGCTACTTCATCGGCCTCAGCGGAGCCCTCGGCACCACCATCACGTACGCGACCACCGTGCGCCCGGCACTTCGTGCGCCGGAAACCAGCCGCCAGGACGCCGAGGCCCTGCGAAGCAGATCAGCGGCCTACCTCGCCTGGGCAGGGGTGGTGCTACTGGTCGCCGGCTACTTCCAGCTCGCCGCCCGTCTCGCCCGCGCCGGCAAGGGCATACCGTTCGGCGATGCCCTCGCCCCGGACCGGATCTGGGACTACCTCCACGCCCCGGCCGCGAAGGGCGCCTGGATCGCCCAAGGCAACGTCTACCTGGTCCAGAACGCGGTCCTGGCCGTGACGGCCGCAACGCTGATCGCCCTCTTCGTGCCCGCTGCCCGCCGCCACACGGACGCCATCGCCCTCACCGCGCTGCCGCTCTCCCTCGCCGTCACCCTGATCGCGGCCGTCCCCGCCACCAAGCCCGCCGACCTCGACCGCTGGCTCGACCTCGCCTTCGACCAGACCCACATCATCTCCGGCGTCGTCTGGCTCGGTGGCCTCGCCCTCCTGGCCGCCCTCGCCGGCACCCGTGGCCGCCTCGGCGACGGCGCCGGTCTTCTCTGGGCCGACATGTGGCGCCGGTTCAGCCTCGTCGCCATGATCTGCGTCGGCGCCGTCACCGTCTCCGGCCTCTGGCTCAGCTGGAAGCACGTCGGTGCGATCTCCCAGCTGTGGACCACCGGCTACGGCATCGCCCTGCTCGTCAAGATCCTCCTGGTCGCCGGCCTCGTCGCCGCGGGCGCCGTCAACCAGTTCTGGCTGATGCCCCGCATCGCCCGGGCCCGCCGCGCCGACGACACTTCCTCCCTGCTCCACCTGACCCTGCGGCACTTCCCGAAGGTCGTCTGGGGCGAGGTCGTTCTCGGCGTCGCCGTCCTCGTGGTGATGCCCTTCATCGCCGGCTCCGCCCGCACCGAGGCCGGCAGCGCCAAGGCCGTCTCCTCCGGCAGCATCTTCGCCGCCGGCGCCGCCCTCGTCATCGCGCTGGCCGTCTCGCTCTACGCCACGGCCAGGGCTTCCGACGCCCTCTCCCACCGCCCGGTGGCAACGACCGCCTGAACAGAACGCCCACACCGAGCCGCACAAGCGGCCGGGGAGATGGGGCCGTGCGGGGCCCGCTCCGTTTGTCGAAGCCCGCGCCGATCCGGCGGGGGCTTCGACGACCTCCAACAGGCCCTGGCTCCAAGAGACATGACAACCGCCGTGCAGCAGCCGACCGCCCCCACGTCCGCGGCTGTCACTCCCTGGTTCCGGTCGCGGCCACACCGAAGGTGAGCGCGCCCGCCAGTAGCGCGCAGGCGAGTGCGAAGGCCGCCCACTGTCCGATGGAGTCGACCTGGTCGCCGAGCCCGAGCAGCCGCCAGGCGGTGTCCCGCAGCGCCAACGAGACCGGCAGCGTCAACGCGCCTGCGGTGGTCGCGATCCGGGCGGCCCGTCGCGTCCCCGATGCGGGAGGGGACGCGGCGAACCGCAGGACGCTGTTGCAGATCATCACGAAGGCGAAGGTTCCGCCCGCGAAGACCGCGGCCTCCACGGTGAAGAGCAGCGCCCCGGGCCAGCCCTCGCCGGAGGCCAGTCCCGTGGCGACCAGCAGGCCGGCAGTGAGGGCGGCTGCGGCGGCGAGCGGGGCGAAGCGCGGACGCACGAAGCCGAGCACCGTGCCGCGGCCGATCAGCGCGGCGAGTGCGCGCCCCGCGCGGGAGCGGGGGCCGGCGAGCAGGTTCGCGAGGGGCGCGAGGTCGTCCAGCCAGTCCCCGTCCGTGTCCTCGGCCCCGCGCACCGGCTTCGGTAGCCGTCGGATCGCCCGGAGGTGCAGCAGCAGGCTCCCGGCCGTCATCCCGGTGAGCGGCAGCAGGGACGCGATCAGCCAGGGGGTGCCACCGTCCCAGGACGCGCGGTCCGCCCGTGCGGCCACCGCGGCCCAGTCGGTGGCGAGCGTGGCGGCGACGAGCAGCGTGCAGACCAGCGCGGCCCGGAGCACCTGCTCGACCCGGTAGCGCGGCAGCGGCCGGTCGCGGCGGCACAGCAGCGCCCGGACCGCACCGAGCGCACTGAGCAGGGGGACGAAGAACATGGTGAAGGTCACCACCGCGTCGTACGGATCGCCCTGCCAGGGGCTGCCGGCCCGCACCGAGCGAACCTGCGTCGTCAGGTAGGCGAACAGGGTGAAGGCGGCGGCGCCGGCGGCGGACGTCGACAGCGCCGCGGCCGCGGCGGGCCGAGCGGGGTGTCCGACGTCCAGCTGATCGATCGTCACGTCGTTGCGCATGACGGCGATAGTACACATCGCGTAGTACGTGGCACGTAGTTCGCGGCACGTAGTATGGTGCTCCGTCAGATCGGAAGGAACGACACATGCAAGCCAACGACGCCCAGACGCTGGTGCTCTGCGCGCTGGCCGACGGGCCGATGCACGGATACGCCATCAACACGGCGATCGAGGAGCTGACCGGGGAGCGGCTGGGCCCCGGCAGCCTGTACGGGGCGCTGGCCAGGCTGGAGACGAAGCGGCTGATCGAGCCGCTCGACGGGCAGGGCCGCCAGCGCCCGGTCCAGCTGACGCCCCTCGGCCGCGACGTTCTGGAACGCGAACTGCGCGCCATGGCCCGCGTCGCGAACGCGGGACTGCGGCGCCTGGGGGTGAACCCGGCGTGAGTATCGTCACCCGGAGCCTGGTCAGGCTCTACCCGGACGCCTTCCGCGAGCGCTGGGGCTCGATGGTGGAGGACGAGGCCCGTGGCGCGGGCTGGAAGTCGTGGCCCAACCTGGTCGCGGGCATCGTGGACATGTGGCTGCACCCCGCCCACTGGCCCGCCGACTCCCCGGCACAGCGCCAGCGGCGGGTGGCCACCATGGGCATCACGGTCGCCCTCGCCGCCTGGTTCCTGAGCCACCTGGCCGCCGAACAAGCCGGCCCCCTGCCCGCCGACGGCGTGCGGAACGGAGTCATGCGCGGCTGCACCACCCTGCTGCTGCTCGGCATCGCCCTCGTCGCACCCCGGCCCCGGCCCACGCCGAGCGCCGCGATCACGCTGCTCGGGTGGGCGCTCCGCCGTCTCGCCGTACCCACGCTCCTCGGCACCACCGTGGTCGTTCTGGTGCACGGCGGCGTGGACGCGGACGCCTCGCCGCCCACCCTGCGCACCGCCGTGCTCGCCGCCTGGTGGATCTCCCTCGGCCTCGGCGCGATCCAGATCCCCCGCATCTTCACCGGCATCGGCGCGGACGCCGTCGTGCCACCCGGCACCGGCCGCCTCCGGGCCGGCGTACGGACCCTCGCCGGTGCCAGCGCCACCGGCGGCGCGACCATCCTCGGACTCTCCATCGCCGCTGACGGATTCCACCCGCTCGGCGCCGGCATCGGCGTGGGCCTGCTACTGCTGACGGCGGTGTGCGCGGGCACCCTGAGCGACCTGCACGACCTGCACGACCTGCACCACTGAGCGACCTGCCGGCGGCGTCGTGAGCCGCTCGGCGCCCGCCCGAGCGGCTCGCCCAGACCGGCAAGCCGCTCCCGACCCACCCGGACGGTGCTCATGCCCGACCTGCTCCGCTCCCTCTACACCCGCCGCCTGCGCCGCGAGGTCATGGCGGGCCCACTGCCCCGGCACATCGGGCTGATCATGGACGGCAACCGCCGCTGGGCCCGGCAGATGGGCATGGCCAACCCGAGCCTCGGCCACAAGGCGGGCGCCGAACACGTCGAGGAGGTGCTCTCCTGGTGCGAGGCACTGGGGATCAAGCACATCACCGTCTTCGTCTGCTCGACCGAGAACCTCCAGCGCCGCGGCGACACCGAAGTCGCCTACCTGATGCGGCTGATCGAGCAGGTGGTCACCGACCGCCTCACCCGCCCGGACGCCCGCTGGCAGGTCCACCTCGCCGGAATGACCGACGCCCTGCCCGACAGCACCGCCCGCGCCCTCAAGGAGGCCGTCGAGGCCACCCGCACCTGCACCACCGGCGCCCACGTCACCCTGGCCGTCGGCTACGGCGGCCGCCAGGAGGTCGTCGACGCCGTGCGCGACCTGATGTACGCGCGAGCCGAGTCCGGCGCATCCCTGACCGCAGTGGCCGACACCCTGACGGTCTTCGACATCGCCCCGCACCTCTACACCGCCGGCCAACCCGACCCCGACCTCGTCATCCGCACCAGCGGCGAACAACGGCTCTCCAACTTCCTGCTCTGGCAGAGCGCCTACTCGGAGCTGTACTTCTGCGAGGCCCACTGGCCCGCCTTCCGCGAGGTCGACTTCCTGCGCGCCGTCCGCAGCTTCGCGGCCAGGCAACGGCGATACGGCAGCTGAGCCCGGTTCTCGCAGGGCGTCGCCCGCTCGGCTGACACCCGTCTTCAGCTTCGGGTGCCCTGACCGCCCGTCGGGCCGCAAGCGGCCGACACCGAGGCCGGCTCAGCCCGCAGCACCCCACCCGTACAAGTCGGAAAGCTCCGAGAGGACAGCGGAGACAAGCTGATCTTCGTCGGACGAGGTATCCGCAGGGCACTCTCACGGCACACAAGGAGTGAAAACGCTGCCGAACAGTTAAAACCCGTGAACGTTATTTCCGCAGGTCAGCAACATTGTCGGCGCCCCGGCCGCAGGTCAGGGGGATGCAGTACCCGTACAAGCCGCTACGGCACCTGAAGGCCCACACCCACGAAATGCCAAAGCCGGAACATGGCCGCCGACGACCGACGTCTCAGAACTCTGCGTTCCCTTCCTCCGGAACACAGAGCGCCGACCATCCGTGCAGACAGCTGTCCCACGGGTCGGTCGGAGCTGCCCATTCAGCGGTGTTCGGGGTTCTCGAAGTCGAAGCGGCAGCCGGCGTCCCACTCGGAGCGCTGGTTGCCGTGGGCGGGGATGCCGCCGGCGTCCTTGAGCATGCGGGCGAGGTGGAGCTGGTTCCAGGTCATGAAGGTGGTGTTGCGGTTGGTGAAGTCGTTCTGCGGGCCGCCGGAGCCCTCGTCGAGGTAGGGCCTGTGTGATGCTGTGATCAATCTTCGGGTTCTGCCCCGCTCCGGGGCAGAACCCGGTAGGCCCGTTTGATCTGACGCGCAGGCAACTCACCGACGAGCAGTGGAGTTTGATCGAGCCCTACCTGCCGATCGGCAGGTTCGGGCCCTGCCCCGAACGGCTTCGTCGCGCCGGCCGGCAGGAGCATTTCGAGTCGAATCACGAGGCCCCGCCAGCCTCGTGGGCCGCTTTCCGTGAATGAGAAATCCCGCCGAATGACAGGGCAGGCGGCATTGCGGCCGCCGCTCGTCATTCCCTCCCCTCTTTCCTTTCCTGCTGCCGCAGGCTGTGGAGAGGCTGTAATCCCGCAGGTGCACAGTGTCCAGACTCGGTGCTTCGGCAACTCCACCCGAATCATGGAATTGATATGAGAAAGCTTCTTGACCTGGGATTTTCGACTTACCCGAGAAGCCTCGGCCCGAATGAGGCGCAGGGTGTCCTTACTCGTCGGCGGCGGACGAGGAGGTCGTCTCCGCCACCCCGGAGTCCGTCGCCGGATTCATCCTCACCGGCGGCGGCGACACCTACGGGCGCCGCGTCGCCGTGGTCGGCAAGGGTGCGCCGATCCCGGACGCCGAGAGCGGGGCCGTCATCAGGGTCGACGTGCCGTTGCCGCACCAGGCCGTCAACCACGAACTGCTGTCCCGCGGCCTGGTCCACCCGGCGTTCCGGAGGAATTCGACCAAGGGCCTGCACCGCAGCATCGATGCCCTCGGCGACACGATCAAGCTGCGCCCCCGGATCGAGGACATCGTCCTCGTCGAGAAGTGAGCCGTAGGCGTCGCACCCGGGTCCGATGGGACTCGCCGAGGGCCACGATCCCAGCCCGGGGCCTGCAGGCGGTACCGACCCGAGGGAGCGAGGGGTGGCAGGATGGCCGCGACACGCGCCCACCCGGTCGGAACGTCACGCGTCCTGACATCCAGCGGACAGGAGGCGCGACCCGCCGGGGAAGGTGGAGGGTCCGACACGGGCGGACCGGCCTCGGCCCTGGCCGACTCTCGACGCACTTCTTCGAACACGGAAATGCCCGGACGGCACCGTCCGGAGATCTCGGAGGAACGGAATGAATCTGCGTCGCCCGGCCGCGACACTCGTGGCGGCCGCTGCCCTCGGAAGAGTCAGTGGAACACGATGGCGTGCCCGCCGGCGATGCTCGCCAGGCATGCCCGGTAGAGCCCGCGCCAGGCGAACCGCTCGGTCTCGAACGGTCCGTCCGTCACGGGATCCGCGGCCGGCCCGGTCTCCCCCGCAGCGAGGGGAACACCCTCCTCGTCGAGGTCGATGCCGATCGATGACGCGATGCCCGAGAGTTCGGCCAGCAGGCGCTGGCTGGAGCCGACGATTCCGCCGCCCTCGACTCCCGCCTCGTCGGGGAGGAAGAGCGGGTCCTCGAAGTCGACCGGCACGTAGTAGCCGGCGCTGTCGGAATGGCAGAGCAGGTGGGAGTCGAACCTCGTCGTCTCGTCCCGGACCTTCTCGCAGTCGAGTTCGTACTGGTGCTCGCCGACCTCCAGAGCCGACGTGACGGGTTCGCCGAACTCCTTGAGGACCAGAATGCGGCGCAGCTGGGTCAGGTACCCGTAGGGGAAACCGGCGGAGAAGGTGCGGGTACGGGGCGGATCGGTGATCTCCGGCTCCTGCCAGCCGATGTCCTCCGCCGTCAGCGCCCGGCTGAGGCGGGCGAAGGCGGAGCGGTGGTACTCGAGCCCCTCGGCATCGTTGCGAGCCTGGTCGTCGAGGAGTCCCACGGATATCGAAAGTCCCATGGGCCTCACTGTAGGAGCGGCCTCCGACAACGCCGGCCCCGCCCCCGCGGCGGCACCGGGGCGGCTGGGGACGCCACGGTCGCACGTCCGTGAGGTCCCCGGCCGGAGCACCCGCCGAGACACCGCTCCCCCGGGCCCCGCCGGGCCGGGGCACCACCGGAGGCGGTCGGGCGCGGGCGTCCTCCGGGACGCCGAGGGCCAGGAGGAGGCGGTCCCGCAGGTCGGCGAAGGAGGGGTGGCGGCGGTCGGGGCCGGCGGGGACGGTCGGGCGCAGGTCGAGGGAGAAACGGCCGTCGACGACGACGAGGAGGCGGTCGGCGAGGAGCAGGGCTTCGTCCACGTCGTGGGTGACCAGCAGGACGGCGGGGCGGTGACGGGCGCACAGGTCGCGCAGGAGGCCGTGCATGCGCATGCGGGTGAGCGCGTCGAGGGCGCCGAACGGCTCGTCGAGCAGCAGGAGCCGGGGCTCGCGCACGAGCGCCCGGGCGAGGGCGACCCGGGCGGCCTCGCCGCCGGACAGGGTGGCGGGCCACGCGTTCTCCTTGTCGGCAAGGCCCACCTCGCCAGTGCCGCGCGCCCGAGTTCGCGGGCGGCGGCGCGCGGGCCGGGCAGTGCGAGGGCGATGTTGTCGAGGACCCGGCTCCAGGGCAGCAGCCGGGCGTCCTGGAACACCACCGAGCTGGGCTCGGGCACCTCGATCAGGCCCTCTCCCGCTCCGGCCCGTGCCCGCCCGTGCCCCGCACCCGAGGCTCGAAGGAACGCGTGACCCGGTGTCAGGCCCGGCCGGCCGTGGACGCCCGGACGTTCAGCGTCCAGTCGTGGCGACGGACGGTGCCGGGCTCGACCGTCCCGGCCAGCAGGTCGCCGAGAAGGGCCGCGCAGGCCCGGCCGTAGTCCGCGGGCCGCAGATCGACCGCCGTCACCTGCGGGCTGGATCCGCGTGCGGCGGCGCCGTCGACACACGCCGCCACCAGCAGGTCGGTCCCCGGGCGCAGGCCGGCCCGCGCCGCGGCCGCGAGCACCCCGGCCACCGCCCCGTCGGGGGCGCTGATCACCGCGTCCAGGCCGGGGACGCCGGCGAGCAGGTCCGTGGTGATCGCCTCGACTTCGGCCGGGGTCGCCGCGAACGGCACCGGCCGCACGACCACCTCGGCGCCCTCCCGGCGGCTCCAGGTCCGCGCGGCGTCCCGCAGCGCCGCCGCCCAGTCCGAGGCCGGGCCGGGCACCAGCAGCGCCGGGCGGCGGGCGCCGCGCTCGGCGAGGTGGTCCAGCAGGGCGAGCAGCGAGGCCGCGTTGTCGCACACCACCGCGCCGCTCGGCGCGGCTCCCCCGCCGAGGTGGCGCTCGCCGGTGACGACCGGCACGCCCGCGTTCAGCAGGTCCGGCACGGCCTGGTCGTCGAGCTCGGGGTCGATCACCAGCAGGCCGTCGACCCGGGAGGCGAGCCCGCCGCCGGATGCCGTGCCGGGGGCCAGGAGCACGAGGTCCAGACCGTCCTCCCTGGCCCGTTCGACGGCGCCGAACGCCAGGTTCATGTAGTAGTCCAGGCGGGTCGCCGTGCGCGGCAGGTGCAGTCCGATCGCGCCCGTACTGGATCGGCGAAGGCTGCGCGCCGCGCTGTTCGGCCGGTAGCCGAGCTCCCGGGCCACCTCCCGGATCCGCTCCCGGGTGGCCTCGGCGACGCGGCCGGAGCCGCCCAGCGCGTTGGAGGCGGTGCTCTTGGACACCCCGGCCACCCGGGCCACGTCGATCAGGGTCACGGAGCGGCTGGTCACAGCCCGGAAGTCTAGACCCAGCCCGCACCGATCTTCATTCCGGCTCCCACCACCTTGCTGGAACGTTCCAGCAGTACGTAAAGTGCGCTGATGCTGGAACGTTCCAGCACCAGCTGCCGACCTCTGCACCCGGCCGTACGACCGGACGCACGCCGACCGCGGACCGTCCGACCGGCGGTTCGCACACCCCGACCCGACCCATCCAGGAGACACCCGCATGACGCGCGGATTCGATGTTGTGGAGACCGGTATCGCCGAGCTGCGCGCGGCGCTGGAGAAGGGCGATGCCACCGCGGTCGGCCTGCTCGACGCCTACCTCGCGCGGATCGAGGCGTACGACCGGCCGGGCACCGCCACCGCGCTCAACGCGATGGTCGTGATGAACCCGGACGCCCGCGCCGAGGCCGAGGCCTCCGACGCCCGCCGCGCGCGCGGCGAGACCCTCGGCCCGCTGGACGGCATCCCGTACACCGCCAAGGACAGCTACCTCGCCAAGGGCCTGACCGCCGCGGCCGGCTCTCCGGCCTTCGAGCACCTCGTGGCCCAGCGCGACGCCTTCGCCATCGAGCGGCTGCGCGCCGGCGGGGCCGTGCTCATCGGCCTCACCAACATGCCGCCGATGGCCAACGGCGGCATGCAGCGCGGCGTGTACGGCCGCGCGGAGAGCCCGTACAGCGCCGACTGGCTCACCAGCGCCTACGGCTCCGGCTCCTCCAACGGCTCCGGCACCGCCACGGCCGCCTCGTTCGGCGCCTTCGGCCTCGGCGAGGAGACCTGGTCCTCGGGCCGGGCCCCCGCCTCCAACAACGCGCTGTGCGCCTACACGCCCAGCCGCGGCGTCATCTCGGTGCGCGGCAACTGGCCGCTCGTCCCGACCATGGACGTCGTCGTCCCGCACACCCGCACCATGGCCGACCTGCTCGAACTGCTCGACGTCGTGGTCGGCGACGACCCGGAGACCCGCGGCGACCTCTGGCGCGCCCAGCCCTGGGTGGAGCTGCCCGCCGCCTCGCAGGTGCGCCCCGCCTCCTACCCGGAGCTCGCACCCGCCGACCCGGCGGCGGCGCGCGCCGCGCTGGCCGGCAAGCGCGTCGGCGTCCCCCGGATGTACATCAACGCCGACCCCGACGCCGGCACCAACCCCGAGGGCGGCATCGGCGGCCAGACCGGCCGGCCGATCGACACCCGCCCCTCGGTGATCGACCTGTGGGACGCCGCCCGCCGCGACCTGGAGGCGGCCGGCGCCGAGGTCGTCGAGGTCGACTTCCCGGTCGTGACCAACTACGAGTCCGACCGCCCCGGCGCGCCCTCGCTGTTCACCCGCGGCCTGGTCGGCCGCGACTACCTCACCGTGGAGATCGAGGACCTCTCCGCCTGGGCCTGGGACGACTTCCTGCGCGCCAACGGCGACCCGGCGCTGGCCACCCTGGCCGAGGTCGACGGCGACCGCATCTTCCCCAAGCACGAGGGTGAACTCCCGGACCGCTACGACAACTTCGAGGACTCGGTCGGCGACTACCCGCGCTTCGTGCGGGAGCGCCCGTACGCGTCCTTCACCGACATGCCGCACCTGGAGCAGGGGCTGCGCGGGCTGGAGGAGACCCGCCGGGTCGACCTGGAGCTGTGGATGGACGGACTGGGCCTGGACGCGGTGGTGTTCCCCGCCGTCGCCGACGTGGCGCCCGCCGACATGGACGTCTCCGAGGCGTCCGCCGACCTCGGCTGGCGCAACGGCGTCTGGGTCGCCAACGGCAACCTCGTCCCCCGCCACCTCGGCATCCCGACGGTCACCGTCCCCATGGGCACCATGGCGGACGCCGGCATGCCGGTCGGCCTGACCTTCGCGGGCCGCGCCTACGACGACAACGCCCTGCTGGCCCTCGCCGCCGCCTTCGAGGCGACCGGCAGCCGCCGGACGGAGCCACCGCGCACCCCGCGCCTGTCGGCGAGCTGAGGACGGCCGTGGGGCCCGGGGGGGGGGGGGGGGTGGGGGGGGGGGGGGGGGGGGTGGGGGGGGGGGGGGGGGGGGGGGGGGGGGGGGGGGGGGGGGGGGGGGGGTGGGGGGGGGGGGAAAAAAAGA